>DASVUA010000353.1:0-2569 GCA_036387295.1 Thermoanaerobaculia bacterium
TGAACGGACAGCACCTGGTAATCGGGGATCGAAGGATCGACAGACGCGCCGAATTTACGGAGCTCGTTCGCCGTCGTGGGCGGTGCGCCTTTCGGAAACGCGACGCCGTACCAGGCGTTCGTCGGGCCGCCGTAATCGTCACCGACCAGAAAGCAGCCGATGCGTCCCAATGCGTAACCGATCGAGAGCGCCGGTGCGGCGGCATCCGCGGCCGTCAGGTAATCGACCTTGTGACGCAGGATGAGCCACGAACAGGCGAGGAAGCCGCCGATCAACCCGCCGTACCACACCAGCCCGGCGCGATCGAAGAGCAGGCGCCAGTCGCCGAAGAGGATCGCGTAGTAGATCTTCGCGCCGATGATCCCGCCGAGGGCCGCGGCCACCACCATGGACGAGGCGACTTCCTCATCGAGTCCGTACTTGCGGAACTGCCGGGCCAGCACCCATCCGGCCGCGACGAACGCGAGGAACATCATCAGGCCGAATGTGGTGATCTCGAAATTGCCGATCTTGACGAGCGTCGGGAACATGGCCGGCGAGGATATATCAGTGCGCCACACG
Source organism: Thermoanaerobaculia bacterium (assembly GCA_036387295.1). Taxonomy (GTDB): domain Bacteria; phylum Acidobacteriota; class Thermoanaerobaculia; order Gp7-AA8; family Gp7-AA8; genus QHVT01. The sequence goes on from DASVUA010000353.1 coordinate 562, forward strand.
TCCCCTCGGTCATCCGAGCTTCCCCCTCCTCTCCCGTCCGACGACGGGGGGAGAGATCCTTCGCTACCGCTCAGGATGACGGTGGCCGTCGCGTCGCTCGGGATAAACTCCGGCGCCGATGCATTTCCTCACCGCTGGCGAATCTCATGGCCCTGAACTGACCATCATCGTCACCGGCATTCCGGCTGGCCTGCAGCTCGACAAAGCGCGCGTCAACAACGATCTGCGCCGCCGACAGCACGGCTACGGCCGCGGTGGGCGGATGAAGATCGAGAGTGATGAAGTCGAAGTCACTGCGGGAGTGAGAGGAGGCGAGACGCTCGGCTCGCCGATCGCCATCACCATCCGCAACAAGGACTTTGACAACTGGCGCGGCGCGATGGATCCGTGGGACGTCGATGCAGCCGAGGCGCACAAGCGGCGCGTGCATGCTCCGCGGCCGGGGCATGTCGATCTCGCCGGCGGGATGAAGTACGGACGCACCGACCTGCGCGACATCCTCGAGCGCGCGTCTGCGCGTGAGACCGCATCGCGCGTGGCCGCGGGGGCGATCGCGAAAGAGTTGCTGCGCGCGTTCGGCATCGAGCTTCGTTCCGGCGTCGCCAGCGTCGGCGATGCAGGCGATCCGAACTACTCGCCCACGTGGGACGAGCTCACGCAGGTCGACGAGGACTCGCCGCTGCGCGCCGTGCGCAAGTCCGACGAGCCGGCGATGATCGCGGCCGTCGACGCCGCAAAAACGGCGGGCGAGACCCTCGGCGGCACGATCGTCGTCGCCGCGCGCGGCCTGCCGGTCGGCCTCGGATCGTACGTGCAGTGGAACGAGAAACTCGACGGCCGCATCGCCCAGGCAATTCTGTCGATTCACGCCGTGAAAGCAGTCGCCATCGGGGACGGAGTCGCCGCCGCAACACGCCTCGGCTCCGACGTGCACGACGCGCTCTTCTTCGATGAAGCACGCCGCTATCACCGCCAAACCAATCGCGCCGGCGGCCTCGAGGGGGGCGTCACGAATGGCGAAGACGTGGTCGTGCGCGCCTACATGAAACCGATCTCCACGCTTCGCCGCGGACTTCCGTCCGTCGACACCGAAACGCACGAAGCACATCGTTCGCAATGGGAGCGCAGCGACACCACTGCCGTTCCCGCGTGCGGCGTCGTCTGCGAGGCGATGCTCGCAATCGTGCTTGCGACTGCGATGCGCGAAAAGTTCGGCGGCGATTCGCTGACCGACATGCGCGCGTCGTATGACTCGTACCTCGCGCGGCTCGCGGAGTATTGACCGATGACCGCGGAACGGACGTACCGCGAGCTCTTTCCTGTCACGCGCAATCTCCTCTACTTCAACCACGCCGCGGTCGGACCGCTGTCGACCCGCGCGTGTGAAGCGATGGAGCGGCATGCGCGCGATCAACGCGATTTCGGCGCGCTGCATTGGAAGGAGTGGTACGCGGAGATCGATCGTTTGCGCGAATCGGCAGCGCGGCTCATCGGTGCGCAAGCGGATGAAATCGCGATTCTGAAAAATACGTCCGAAGGGCTGTCGTTCGTCGCGGGAGGACTGAGGTGGGCCGCGGGCGACAACGTCGTGACGAGCGCACTCGAGTTTCCGTCGAACTGGACTCCGTGGAAACGGCTCGAAGCGAAAGGGGTGGAGTGCCGCGTCGCGCCGCTGCCGACCGTCGAGCGCATCGCTCCGCTGCTCGATGCGCGGACGAAGATCGTCTCCGTTTCTTCTGTCGCGTTTCACAATGGCTTCACCGCCGATCTCGAGGCCCTCGGCGCTCTTTGCGCTGAACGCAACGTGCTGTTCTGCGTCGACGCCATTCAAAGCGTCGGCGTGCTGCCGATCGACGTGCGGAAAGCGAAGATCGATTTCCTCTCCGCCGACGGCCACAAATGGATGTGCGGACCGGAAGGGAGCGCGATCTTTTACGTCGCGGCAGAGCGGCGCGAGTTGCTGGAAGTGCTCGAAAGCGGCTGGACCAACGTGCAGCGCGGCGGCCGG
>DASVUA010000354.1:0-3744 GCA_036387295.1 Thermoanaerobaculia bacterium
TGAACTCGGAGGCCGGCGTGCAGCCGAAGCGGTCGCTCGTGCCGCGCGCGGCGCTCACCGACACCGCACCATGCTCGGGTGAAGCATCCCGGCTGTTGATGATGAGGTTCGCGAGTACCTGGTTCAACTGCGCACGATCGCCGAGGATGTAGAGCCCCGCGTCCGCTTTCAACTCGAGCGTGACCTGGCCGTTCAGCAGCGCCTCGGCTTCACTGCGGAAGCCGTCCAGCCATTCGCGGACCGCGACCGGTTCTTTGACCGGCGCGACGCCGCGCGTGAAGCGGAGGATTTCCTCGGTGACCTTCCGCCCCCGTTCGACCGAGCTCTTGATCAGCGTGACGGAGCGGCCGACGCGCTCATCGTGCGGTACGGCGCGACGGATCAGCTCCGCAAACGGCTGGATGCTCATCAGCACGTTGTTGAACTCGTGGGCCATGTTCGCGGCGAGGTGACCGAGGCTCGAGACGCGCTCGACCCGCTCGAGTTGCGTCTCCAGCGCCCGTTGCTGCGTCACGTCGACCATCGCGCCAAGCATCCGATAGGTCGTCCCCTGTTCGTCGCGTGCGACGCGGCCGCGATCGAACACTTCCATGTACGTCCCGTCGCCTTTGCGGAAGCGGTACTCGTCGCTCCACAGCTCCTGCGTCTCGAGAGCCTTGTGAAACCCCGCGAGCACGCGGTCACGATCGTCGGGATGGATGTTGCTGGTCCAGAACTCCGATGCGAGCACGCCCGCTTCCGGGTGGCCGAGGAGTGTCTGCACGCCCTCGCTCCACCAGCAGCTGTCGCTCCGGACGTCCCAATCCCAGATCACGTCGCTCGTCGCCTGCGCCACGGCGCGGAAGCGCTCCTCGCTCGCGCGGAGCGCTTCGAGCGCCTGCTTGCGCTCGGAGATGTTCTGAAATGCGCCCCGAATGGCGACGATCGTGCCGGTGTGATCGACCTCCGCTTCACCCATGGCACGCACCCAGACGCGCTCGCCGCTCGTGTTGACGATCTGGTACTCGCCGTCGAACGGAACGCCGGTGCGGATGGACGTCTCGACCGCATCGACGATGGCGGCGCGATCCTCGGGAGCGTAAAAGGCGATCGCATCTTCGAGAGTCGGGTTGAAGCCGGCGGGCACGCCGTGTATCGCGCAGACTTCGTCCGACCACGCAACCCGGGCTGACTTGAGGTCGACCTCCCAGCCGCCGATCTGCCCCACGCGGCTGGCGATGCGACGCAGCTGCTGGCTGTGCTGCAGCTCCGTTTCGGCCTTTTTCCGGTCGGTGATGTCCTGCACCGTGCCGATGGAGCGGAGCAAACGGCCGTCGTCGGCATACTCCGATTCGCATCGCTCCTGAACCCAGCGAATCGTGCCGTCGCCCAGCAGCAGCCGATGGTCGTACAGGTAGGGCGTACGGGTGGCGACGCTGCGCTCGAATGCCGCCTCGAAGCCGGGAATGTCGTCGGGATGGACCCGCTCGAGGAATTCCGAATAGGCGACGAGCCGCGCCTCCGGCTGCATGCCGAAGATGCGGTACGTCTCGTCCGACCACTCGATCGTGGATGCGTCGTGATCGAAAACCCAGCTGCCGAGCTTCGCGACAGACTGCGCCTGCGCGAGACGGCGCCGCTCCAGATCGAGTCTTTCGGCCAGCGCACGCTGCTCGGCCGCATGATGACGCAGCGACTCCTCGACTGCTTTTCGGTCCGTGATGTCTCGGGAGCTTCCGGCGATCAGCTCGACCGTCCCCTCGTCATCCAGCACGGGATGGAAGATGTACTCGTAGTAGCCGCTGCTCCCGGCAGGAGTGACGAACGGCGTTTCACCGCGGACCGGCGCTCCCGTTTCGACGACGCGGCCGATGTCGGCGCGGATCTGTTGCGCGAGATCGGGGTGGTATCCGAGCTCCTCGAGCGTGCGGGACGTGAGCTCGGCGGGGGTGACGTTCAGCAGATCGAGCAGCGGCTGATTGCCGTACGTGAAGCGCCCTTGCCGATCGAACAGGTAGACGAAGTCGCGGATCGCACCGACGGCGGCGTGGAAGTGGCGAGACTGCCGTTCGGCCTCGTGCTCGAGCGCCTGCAGCGCTGCATCACGCTCGGCGATGGCCGTCATGTCGCGGACGGTCGCCGTGAGCCGGTGGCAGACGCCGTCCGGATCGAAGTGCGGCACGACGGTCACTTCGACGTCGAGCTCGCCCGCGGGATAGCGCGGTTTCGCACGCCAGGTCAGGCGCTGCCGTGTGCGGATCGCATCATCGCAGTGCGCGATGATGCGCGCGGCCGAATCGGACGGTGCTGCATTTTCGACGCGTCCCGGAAACTGCGAAACGGTCATGCCGGTCAACGCGAGCAGCCGGCTGTTCGAACGGGTGAAGTGATAGTGCCCCTCCGCGTCCCGTTCGATGAGCACGAGCCCCACGTCGACGGCCTCGGTGATGCCTTCCAGCTCGGAATCGCGCAGCTGCAACGCGTCCGCAATCCGCTTCTCATTCGTGATGTCGGTGGCGGTCAGCAGCGCGGCCGCGCCCGGGCGCTCGTCGTACCGGCTCACCGTGATGCGCAGCCAGGCGCCGTCCGCCGCGGCACAGTCGAACGTCGCGGAGTTTGCTGCGCCCGTCGTGACGGAACGGATCGCATCCGCGGCGGCGTGCGACACCTGCGCTCCGCTTGCCTGCCAGAGGTCGTTCGCCGCGACGAGCGAACCGTCGTACGCCACGAGCGCGAGCGGCAGTCGAAGCGAAGCGAGCATGCCGATGCCGTTCTCGGTCAACGACATGAGCGCACCTTCGGCGGAGCGCCGGCGGGGGGCGGAGAGGGGACGGCACGAACATCGTTGCAACGCACGATGTGCATCGGGGTTCCCATGTTTTGCTCGTGACCGGCAGTGGACGATCTGCCGCGCGGACGCACCATCATGCACGTGCGCAGCAAGTCCCGCAAGCGCCCGCCGCCCGTTTCCTTCACGGTTTGGGTGCGAAACGGCGCGGTCCCGTTTCATTTTCCGATAGCCGTTGTACCCTTCGCGGTCGCATGAAAATGATCGTCGGGCTGGGGAATCCGGGGGCGGAGTACGAGCGGACGCGGCACAACGTCGGGTGGCAGGTGCTCGACGCGTTTGCCCGCAAGTTCCGCATCGACATCACCCGCCACGAGAAGAATGCGCTGACCGGCAGCGGGCGCGTGGCGGGCGGGAGCGTGATGGTGGCGAAGCCGCTGACCTACATGAATCTCTCGGGCGATGCGGTCAAGTTGTTGACGAACGCCTATCTCGAATCGACCGAAGAGCTGATCGTGGTCTACGACGACATCGATCTCCCTCTCGGCCGCCTGCGCATCCGCCCGAACGGCTCGTCGGGAACGCACAACGGCATGCGCTCGATCATCTCCGTGCTGAAGACGGAACGCTTCCCCCGCCTCCGCTTCGGCATCGGCTCGGCCGAACAGGGAAAGCTGCGCGATTACGTGCTCGACGAGTTCACAGCCGAGGAGCAGCCGGTCGTCGACAAGGCCATCGAGCGGTGCGTCGACGCACTGCTGCTGTTCGCCCGCGGCGACCTCAAGCGCGCCATGAACCAGTTCAACAACGTGGAGTGACGAGCGCCACCCGTTGCGCGTTCTCCACGTTGCCGCGTTCTCCACGTCGCGCGTCTCCACGTCGCGCGTTCTCCACGTCGCGCGTTCTGGTGGAGCGGCGGGCTCTTAGCGCGCCGGCGTTGAACAGCTCGGCGGGCTAAGAGCCCGCCGCTCCACTTT
>DASVUA010000355.1:0-2924 GCA_036387295.1 Thermoanaerobaculia bacterium
GCAGAATCTGTGCGAGCTCCCGCGCGGCAAAGTCGAGTCGCGGCGAGTCTGCGAGCGCGAGCGCGTCGCCGCTGCCGATGTTCCTCACATCCTCGGACAACAGCGCGCAAACGCGCACCGCCGCCTCGCCGCCATCGAGGAGCACGCGTGCGATGCGCGGATGAAGGGGCAGGCGGCGGAGCTGTTCGCCGAGGGGCGTCATGCGCACGCGCCGTGAGACTGCGCTCGGGATGACACGCGCTGTTGCACCACCCTCGATCGCGCCCAATCTCCGCAACAACTGGAGCGCGCTCACGATGCGATGTTCCGGCGGGCGCTCGTACCAGTTGAAGGTGAGCGGGTCGCCGCCCCAGGCGATGATGTCGAGCACGGTCGAGGCGAGATCGACGCGGCGCACTTCCGGCTCGCGATGCGGGCGGAGAATCGTGCGCTCGTCCCACAGCCGTGTCGCGCGTCCTGGTCCGGTGCGCCCCGCGCGTCCGGCGCGCTGATCGGCGGAATCGAGTGAAATCTGTTCGCTGATCAGATGATCGACCGCCGTTTCGACGTCGAAGCGCAGCAGTTTTTGAATGCCGGAGTCGATCACGTCGGTGACTCCTTCAACGGTGAGCGAGGTCTCGGCGACATTCGTGGCGAGGATGATTTTCCGGTCGCGCGAAGGGGCGAGCGCGCGCTCCTGCGCATCGACGTCGAGCGAGCCATGCAGCGGATAGACGTTCGGCATCGCCAGCTCGACGCGCGTCCGCTCGATCTCGCGTGCGCCGGGGAGGAAGCAGAGGATGTGGCCTTTCGCATCGCGCATTGCCTCGCGCACCGCTTCGCTCATCGAGACGTTCGGGCGATATCGCACGTCGATCGGATAGCGGCGCGCCTCGATCTCGATCACCTGTGCGCCGAGGAAGTCGGCCACCGGTTTCGGATCCATGGTCGCCGACATCACGACCACGGCCAGATCGTCGCGCGTGTCGGCCGCTTCCTTGACCAGGGCGAGGGCGAGATCGGCGTGAATGCTGCGCTCGTGGAACTCGTCGAGGATCACGCAATCGAACTCAGTCAGCAGCGGATCGGCCTGGAGGCGTGCGGTGAGAATGCCTTCGGTCGCGACGAGCAGTTGCGTCCGCGCGTTGAAGCGGCGCTCGAAACGGATCTGCCAGCCGATCTCCTCGCCGATCGTCCAGCCGCGCTCCTCCGCGATGCGCCGCGCCAGCGCACGTGCGGCGACGCGCCGCGGCTGCAGCAGGATGGTCCGTCCGAACGCCGCGAGCGCCGGCGGAATGCGCGTCGTTTTTCCGGCGCCGGGCGGCGCGAGAATCACGGCGCGCTTCTGCGCGCGCACGAGCGCAACGATGTCCTCGAGATACCGGTCGACCGGGAGCGCGCCTTGCACTTCAACCGCGCATTATGGCGACTCGCGACAAAGACGATGACATCGACTACACGGTGGAAGGCGCAACGCCTCCGCACGAGAAAGACGATCCCACCAACGAAGGCTACGACGAAGCCGTGAATACCGGCGACGGCCGCTACGGCGTGCTCGCAGGCGAAGGAGGCGTATTCGGCACCTCCGGCGGCGGCACCGCGGACGTCGGCTTCCATGAAGTGGAGCGGCCGGTGATTGAGGGAACGGAGAAGGGGCCGGACGAGCGGTAACGCGGCGGCGCTGCGCGCCGGGCGTTAGGCGTTGGGCTTTTGGGGTGTATCGGCTGACGGGGGAATTCGGGCGCAAACCCCCAAACGCCTAAAGCCCAACGCCCGGCCTAGCGCCTCATCGGCGCTACCCAATCGACTCCAAGATCTCCTCCATCGTGCTCCGCCTGCACGTATACATCGGCGTGTCGCGCACGGTGAACTTGGATGATTCGGTTTCGCGCAGTTCCTGCACGAGGTCGAGGAACTCGTCGGCGGTGTCGGATTCGAAGGCCACCACAAAGTCCTGGTCGTCGAGGCCGAACGAGTACGTCGTGTTGATCTTCACGCGCGGGTACTTGTGGCCGATGGCGATGTGCTCGTTCATGATCCGCTGCCGTTCGGGCATCGGGAGCAGATACCAGTCGCGCGTTTTCACGAACGGATAGACGAAGAGAAACGGCTTCTTGCCCGGCACGATGCGCAGACGGCGTCCTTCCTGTCCGTCGTGCACATGCTCGTCGACGTACTGCGAGTGCTTGGTCATGGCGAGGTACGACGCCGGGATGTCGAGATAGCGGCCGAGCATCGACTTGTTGATGTCGGCGGCCATGTTCTGAAACGGATCGAGGTCGTAGCCGATGCGCCAGAGCATGAAATCGATGCCCGCCTTGAGCCCGACCGTCGAATAGGGGAGCACGAACATCGGGCTCGTATAGCGCGCGATGATCTCGGCGAGCTCCCGTTTTGCGCCGGCTTTCACGTCGTCAGGCAACGCGCGAAACGCGCGGTCGACGCTGAAGAACATGAAGTTGACGAACTGGCGCTGCATGGCCGGTTGCTGTTCGCGTGCAGGCTTCGATTCGGGCGCGGTGGTCGTGGTCATAGCGCCGGATATTAACAGTTGCAACGGGCACTAAAGCGGCTAGGATGCGGGCCGTGGCGACCCGCGCTCCCGCACCACCGACCGCGCCACCAAACGCGCGTTCCTACCAGCAGCTTCTGACGAAGTTGCTGCGCCACGGTGCGTTTCCACAGCTTCGGAAGATCATCGAGAAGACGCTGCCGGCCGACCTCTCGCCGGTCTTGCCGCTGCTGCTGGAAGAAGACCGCAAACGCATTCTTTCGCTGCTCATCGAGGCGGGAAAATCGGCGCGGGCGCTGCTCGATCTCGACGAGACCGACCTCTACGGCATCCTCGATGCGCTCGACGATCCGACGCTCGCGGCGGTCTGCTCTTCCTCCGCTCCCGACGACGCCGCCGATCTGCTCGATTTCCTCGACGAGGATCGCCGCGG
>DASVUA010000356.1:0-3469 GCA_036387295.1 Thermoanaerobaculia bacterium
TGTCGGATGTGATCGACTCGAGGCCTTCTTCGCCGTCTGAGTCCGAGGCGAGGAGCGACTCGACCGCCTCGCGCAGTGCCCGATCGGAGCCACAAGCCTCATCGAGGAAGCCGGCTCGCTCGGCAGCTGGGCGTGCGATCGCCGCCTCGAAGAGCTCCGCGACCCTCTCCCAGCGTTCCGGCGTCACGCCGTTGTGCTCAGCTCGTTCCGCAGCCACGCACGAGCCGTGCGCCAGTCGCGCGTCACCGTCTCGACTGAAATCGAAAGCGCCTCCGCGATTTCCTCGACTGAAAGCCCAGCGAAGAAACGCATGACCGCGACCTGGCTGCGGCGCTTGTCGAACTGCTCGAGCTTTTGCAGCGCGTCGTCGACCGCCAGCAACTCGTCGCTTTTATCGGCCGAGACGATGATGGCATCGTCGAGCGCGACGTGCTCCGCTCCTGCGCCGCGTTTCGCGCGCGAATTCCGGCGGGCGTAATCAACAAGGATTTGCCGCATCATCTGTGCGGCCACGGCGAAGAACTGGGACCGGTTGTGCCAACGCGCAGCGCGTTGTCCCTTCAGCTTCAGGTACGCTTCGTTCACCAGTGCGGTCGCCTGGAGGGTGTGATCGGCGCGTTCACTCGCCATCTGGCGGTGAGCGAGGCGGCGCAGCTCGTCATAGACGATCGGCATCAGCTCATCGAGCGCCGCGCCATCGCCGCCGCTCCACTGGCCGAGCAGCTGCGTCACATCCAGGGAGAGGGGATCCGGGGGCATTTTCCGCGGGCGACACTGGCAAAAGCGCCAGCGGAAGACAACGCCCGAAATGCCAACCGCTCTCAGCAGAGCGGCTGATGACGGAGTTCGGGCGGGTTTGTCGCGTCTGGGTTTGAAGCCTCAACCCCTCAAACCAATGAAATCAAAACCCCTCCACACCCTATTCACGATATTACTGCTCCTGACGGCGCCGCTGGCGCGCGCGGCGACAATCACCGTTACAAACACCGCTGACTCCGGCCCTGGCTCGCTCCGCCAGGCGATCGCCGATGCGGCGCCCAATGACATCATCGCGTTCTCGAGCTCGACGAACGAAGGCGTCAATTTTCACGACGGCGCGTCGCACATCATCACCCTGACGTCGGACCAACTGGCAATCGACAAGAACCTGACGATCGTCGGACCAGGGGCGGATGTGCTCGCGGTGCGCCGTGCTGATGCTGCACCGAGTTTCCGCATCTTCGAGATCCGCAACAGCGCCACGGCCGTGACGTTGAGCGGGATTACAATTACGAATGGGAAGCTCGATAGCCTCGGGCAGAACAAAGGTGGAGGTATTCGCAACGAAGGGGCGTTGACGATCGTCAATGCGAGCGTGTCGGGCAATCGCGCGACCGGCATCATCGATCCGTCAGATCCGAACATCCGCACGTACGGCAACTATGGCGGCGGCATCTGGAATAGTGGCACACTCGTCGTGGCCGACAGCAAGATCAGCGACAACGCCGCGGAGGAGGGGAACAACGACAACTATGGCGGTGGCATCTACAGCACCCTCGGCGCGTCGTTGACCATCACCCGCAGCACGATCTCAGGAAATTCCGTAAGCGGCGACCGAGGCTACAATCTCGGCGGCGGAATCCTCGACCAGGGAGCCTTCTCCATGACGAGCTGCGCGGTGACGGGGAACTCGACGACCGGCCTCGCTTCGCCGCCGTTTGGCGGTGGGCTGTATAAGGTCTATGGCGGCACCATCACCAACAGCACGTTCGCGGGAAACTTCGCAAGCAGCGGCGGCGGTGCGATACATTACGCTGGTGGGCCCGGTCTCACGCTGCTCCACACCACCATCTCTGGGAACTCTTCCAGCCGCGGCGGCGGTATCCAATGCGGCGCGGCAACGTATGATGCCGGAACAGCAGCTCATTGCATCATCGCGGGCAACAGCGCGTCGGCGACCTGGTTTGGTGGGCCAGATCTGGACGGTGGGATTCGTTCAAATGGCTACAACCTCATCGGAAACACCAATGCGAGCTTCGGTTGGATTTCGACTGATCGGCAAAACGTCGATGCAAACCTCGGCCCGCTGCAGGACAACGGCGGCCCGACTCTTACGATGGCGCCTCTCGCCGGCAGCCCAGCCATTGATGCCGGCGATCCCGCGTTCAGCATTGCAACTCTTCCGACCGATCAACGCGGCTTTGTGAGGAGCAAAGGGGGAACGATCGACATCGGCGCGGTGGAGAGCAACAGCTACCGGAACCTTGCGCCGACTGCGAATGCCGGACCGAACCAGCCCGCGCGCGCCGGTGTCCCAGTTCAGCTGAATGGCAGCCAATCGTTCGATGACAACACCGCGAACCTGAGCTTTGCCTGGAGCTTCCAATCGAAGCCCGCGAACAGCAGCGCCACGCTGACGAATGCGAACACGGCGGCTCCCAGCTTCACGCCGGATGTGCCCGGCGAATACGTTGCACAACTGATCGTGACCGATAACGAATATCCGCCGCTCTCGAGCGCGCCGGCCACGGTCACGATCAGCAGCGACAACCAGGCGCCGACTGCCGTTGCGACTGCCAATCCGCAACTGCCGGTGGTTGGCCAAAGCGTCCTCCTCAGCAGCGCGGGTAGCGTTGATCCAGAGAGCGACGCCATCGCTTACCTGTGGGAATTGACGACCCGACCGAGCGGCAGCACCGCAGTGATCAGCGGAGGAGCGCAGCCGACGGCGAGCTTTGTTCCGGACAAAGCCGGCGATTACACCGTCAGGCTTACGGCGGCCGATTTTCTCGGCGATGGTGCGCCGGTTAGCATCAATGTCACCGCAAGCACACCAATGGGCATCGCCGACCATCTCCGCGCTGCTTCAGCGCATGCGGAACGTCTCAGCGGCAGCGGCATCACGAGCCCCGGAAACCTCAATGCCTTCATCGGCTTCATCCAGCAGGCGCTTAAGGACCTGCAGAAAGGGCATAATGCCAAAGCGATGCATTCGATCGATCAAGCAATCGAGCGCACCGATGGCTTCCCGCTGCGCGGTGGCGTCGACCAACAAGGCCCGAGTCGTGATTGGATCCTGAGTCAGCCCGCCCAGATGTTCCTCTATCAACATCTGACGGCGGCCCGGGCGTCGCTCTAGCATCGGCTAGCAATCGAGGGGCGGGGCTGCAGCGGGTCGGAAATCTCCGGCACACCAAAGCGGCCCCGCCTTCTTCGTTCCGTGCCAGATCGCGCGCTGCAAGAGGCCTGACTTCCGCTAACGCTCCATGGCTTCAAGGTCACGGAGCGTTATTGCGTACCATCCGTCCTCCCGGGTCGCGTCTGACTTTCTGAGGAAAATCGTCGCTCGAGAATCCAGGTCATGACGGATTCTCGGCCGGTTTGTCGCGTCTGGGTTTGAAGCCTCAATCCACCCCCTCGCTTATGAAGACCCTCCGCCTCCGTTTTTACCTGCTGTTCACCGCGCTCGCGCTGCTGAATTCTTACGCTG
>DASVUA010000357.1:0-4504 GCA_036387295.1 Thermoanaerobaculia bacterium
AAGCTCGCGAAGAGCCGGTGAAAGTGAAACGGCGAGAGGCAAGCCTCTCGCGCCGCTTCCGCCACCGTCACCGCGCGGCCGAGGTTCGCGTGCAGAAACGACGTGCCGGTGCCGACGCGGCGCGCGAGCTCTTCGCGCGTCGACGCCCGGAGCGCCGGCAGCTTCGCGACGCGCGCACGCACGTCGCCCGCGGCCGCGGCGAGCTGCATCGCCGCGGCATAGAACGACTCCGCCAGCGGCTCGCCGCGCCGCATCCGAGCATGTGCCTGCTGCAGCTCGCGAACGAGCGGCGTTCCAAAGTGCAGCCGCTCGCTGAACCTCACCGCCGGCGGCGCGGCGGCGTCGAGAAGGGCCGCGCTGGAGGTGCTCGCGGCGCGGAGTGCATCCTCGACGAAGCCGCGCTCGAAGAAGAAATTGAACGTCTCTACCGGCTGCAGAGCGTCGATCGTGAGCGTGTACTCCTCGCCGTCATTCAGCAGCAGCACCGCGCCTGGGACGAGCTCATATCGCCCTTCGCTCGTTTCCCACGTCGCGCTCCCCGCCATCACTCCTTTGATCGAGAGCGGACCGGTGAATCGCGCCGCGTGCGGCCGGGTTGCGCGGCCGGTGAGGACTGCATTCCGCGTCCCGAGGAGCGCCGCGGCCGGGTTGAGGAGGACCTCCGTCATGACGGCTCGCGATTCTACGCGGAATGGGATTTCGCTCGAGTTCACCCGGTCGGCCGTACCTTGATTGGCGTGCAACGGCGAACGTTTCATGCGCATGAACGGGCCGGCGATGCATGAAGCCGATCGAAAATATCGGCACTATTTTTGAGTGATTAAAAAGGTGGAGGTCAGACATGAAGCGTTGTGAGCATTGCGGTCATTCGCGCGCGGCACACATCGACGGAATGCGCTGTGCGCTCTGCGGGTGCCTTCCCGGCCGGCAGACTTTCGCGGTTCAGGAAAAACTCGGCTTCCGTACATCCCTCCCTTCCCGGGTGAACGCGGCGGCGGCGCCGCGGCCGGGAGCGTCCCGAAAGCGATGACGTTCCTCCGAGGATGAATTCGGGTCGGTTCGGGGTTGGCGTCTTCATGCAAGCACCAGCGCCGAAGGCGCCAAAAGCGCCGAAACTCGTCTCCGTCTCCGAACGCAACCTCCAGAGCGCTGCGTTGCGTCTGCAGCCGAAGAGCAAAAAGCTCGTCTCTTCGGAGGTTGATTACCTCCGCCGCGTCCTCGGCGAAAAGGCGACGCAGCAGGACATCGACGAGAAAGTGGCGCTCGTCCGGCAGCTCCCGTGGAAAGACATCATCGGCGACACTTAGCCCGCCGCACCGGCCGTTCCTCCCTCATTCACATCCCTCCGCGTCCGACCCGCTTGCTTTTTATGGCATTACGCCATAGGTTGCATGGCGACGCCCCATCTACATGTGGTCCTGGAGGATTGATGAAGCTTCGCGTTCCCGCTCTCCTGTTGCTCCTTTGCGCCGCGATCCCGACGTTTGGTCGGGTTCTCTCGTACGCGCCGTACACGAATCAGATCGCCATGTCGGCGTATCACGAACGGACGGCGCGGCACTTCCTGCTGCTCGAATCCGAACCGGGCGACGACCTGCGGCGCGACCTCGTCCTCTACGACACGGCCGAACGGGGTGCTGAGCCGCGCGTCATCCTCGCGAAAAGCGACTCGATGAATCTGCTCGCCGCTGCGCTGTACGAGCCGGCGGCGGACATCATCTCGGCCCCCATCGCGCTCGAGCCGGTCGTCCTCGCCGTGACGTTCAGCGCAGGCCAGACGCGCGTGCTCGTGAGCCACGACGCTGGGGTGACGTGGAAGGAAGTCGTGGCACTCCGCGGCGCGCAGATCGATCACTTCACGAGCGACAACGACTTTGGCGGACCGTGGGTGCAGGGCCTGAGTGCGCCGATCCGCATCGGGAACTCGACGTGGCCGTTCGTCGTCTCCGCCCCGGGACGTGGAATCTGGGCAATCGGCGCGAACGCCGAGGCGAAGCAGATTCACGACGCCAGCTACTCGTATCTGATCGGCCAGAACTCGAGCGGAACGAAGTATCTGGTTCGCGAAAATCTCGGCAGCAGCGTCCGCTTGCAACTCATCGACACAGTCGCCGGCACGAGCGTGATCGCCTCCGACTTTCTGGCGGCAGGCTACGCGGGATGGATCGCGGACGACGGGACGGCGTACATCGTGGCGACCCGTGCGGACGGACGATTTCTGTACGAATGGCGCAACGGCACCATCTCGCCGGTCGCCGGTCCGCGCGGCATGACGCTCCCCGCCTACAACCGTGTCGCTTCCCAGCCGCACCACAACGTCGCCGATTTCATCGCGGTGCCGACCGCCGATTTCAACGGCGCCTGGATGATGCAGCGCGGCATTTCGCAACCGACGTCGCTGATGCGCTACACGCGCCCCGCCGGCGTCGAGACGTTCTGGAACGACATCTCCGGCCCCGAGATCGAGGCGCTGATCGCGGGCCCGTCGGGTTCGTCCGTGCTCATTCAGGTTCATCGCGACCGGACGACCGTTCCGGAGATTCCGTTCGTCGATCCGGCGCTGGCGGTCTGGCGTGTCGGCGAGACGATGCCGCGCGAGTACGACGAGCTCTATCTGAACGAACAGGCCAACAAAGGCTTCGTGCACGTCAACCCGGACGCGATGCGCACCGGCGAGAAGTTCGTCTTCAACTCCGGTTCGTTCGAGGAGCTCGAGCAGGGACCGATCTCTCCTCCGATCGGCGGCGGCGGGGACGTCATCCAGGAATGGGGCGTCGTTCAGGCCTCGCTGAAACAACATCTGATTCTCCCCGGCGTCGCGCGTCTGCAGGGCGGGTTCGGATCGGACTGGCGCACCGACGTCACGATGTACAACCCGCTCGATGACGAGCAGGACATCGACATCGAGTACGTCCCGATGTACGAAGCGTCGAGCGCGTCGAGGAAGATCACCGTCACGCTCGCGCCGCACGAGATCCGGTTCGTCGCCGACGCGCTGCAGGCGCTCTTTCTCCTCGAGAACGGCGGCGGTTCGCTGCACTTTCACCCCGCCATCGGGATGAACGTCGTGGGACGGACCTATAGCCGCAACGGCGCCGGAACGTACGGCTTCGGCATGACGGCGATCGACGCGTTCAACGCCGCCGGTCCCCGTTTTCCGATGACGTTCGCTGGAGCGTTCCCGGGCGATCATTTCCGCACGAACATCCTCCTCACCGACACGTCGGGACGCGGGACCGAAGCGTCGCTGCGCGCGTTCGGCGTTTCCGGCTCGATCGGCGGCAACAACTCGGCCGTCACGGCGCCGGCGGGCGGCACGTTCCAGATGAACGGCATCCACGGCTCGCTCAATCTCCTGCAGCGCGATTCGGGTGCACTGATCATCCAGCCGACGCGCGGCACGGCCATCGCGACCGTCGTCGCAATCGACAACCGCACCAACGATCCGACGTACTTTCCGCCCGACCTCACCGCCACCACCACCCGGACCATTCCGGTCATCGGCCATCTCGCCGGCGCGAACGGCTCGCAGTTCCGCAGCGACCTGTACCTCTTCAACTCTGCCGCACAGACACGCACCGTGACGCTCGAGGCGAAACGGTGGGACAGCCCGGTCGTCGTGAACCGGCAGTTCACTCTGCTGCCGCATGAAGGGCGCGTGATCGTCGACGCGCTGCACACGCTCTGGCGGATGGAAGGCATTGCGCGGCTCCGCTACTGGACGGCGGAAAGCGGCGACGGCGTGCGCGTCACCTCGCGCACCTACACGATCGAAGAGAGCGGCGCGACGTACGGCACGCTCATCCCGCCGCTGAACAACTTCCAGAGCGCCACGAATGGCGAGGCGCTGGAAATCATCGGCGCCACGGCCGGCGCCGGTTTCCGCACGAATGTCGGCCTCGTGGAGCTCTCGGGCGCGAACTTCAACGCGCCGCCGACGACGGTGCGCATCCGGATCATCGACCAGCAGCGGCGGCAGCTCGAGTCGTTCACGGTCTCGCTCGGCCGCGCGAGCGGCATGCAGATCAACGACATCTTCGGCGCACGCGGCATCACGCCTCCGGCGGCGGCACTCTTCATCATCGAAGTGGTCGATGGCGGAGGCCTCGTCGGCGCGTACGCGACGCTCACCGACAACACCACCAACGACACGACGTACTTTGGCGCGCAGCTCGCCGCGCGCGAAGACTGAGTCGACGCAGCGATCGTTCTGATGAAGCGGCGGGCGAAAGCCCGCCGCTTTTTCGTTTGCCAGAAGTTGCGGGATGTGCCGACGGCGCAACGCCGGTCGCTCGAGACGCGTTAGTTCGCGACCGCGTTCTGCGCGAGCTGGCGTTCGACTTCTTCGAGCGCCACCGGATGGCTGAAGAAGAAGCCCTGCATCTCACGGCAACCGGCGTCGCGCAGAAAGTCGAGCTGCTCTCTCTTCTCGACCCCCTCGGCCACGACGCGGAGGCCGAGGCCGTTCGCGAGCTGCACGACCGAACTGACGATCGCCGCATCT
>DASVUA010000358.1:0-1772 GCA_036387295.1 Thermoanaerobaculia bacterium
CCCATCCGACCCGCGCAGGCATCGTCCGCCGCTGTCTCGTCTGCAGGAGCAATAGTAGCCCTCGCAAACGGTCTGGCAATTCGCCCACGAGCCGTTGTAAGACTGGCAGTAGCTGTTGAACGTGTAGTCTGACGTCGCGCACGCGAGACACTGTACTTCCTGCGCATGAGCCGGTGTTGCAGCACAGAAGGCGACGATGATCGCCGCGGATACCACGAATGCAGAGAGCTTCATGACGACCTCCATACGGATGGACGTCATTATCCGTTACTGATTTCTCGGCGTCAATGCACCCTTATGCGTGTCTGCTGCAATCACCTGAGCGCGTTTCGGACATCCTGGATGTGCGCGGCCTTGATGGGCGAGCCTGCCGGTAACGTCGGATCGGTGTAGACCGGCTGAGGGAGATTCATCGCGGTGAATACCGGTCCGAGGGCGGTGCGTAATTCGGTGATGTGCGTGGCGCGGATCAGTGCGCCGCTCGTGGGCGCAGCGCTGAACGCGAATGCCTGTAATCCCGCCATTGCACGGGCATTGTTGATTGCCGCGCGCAACTCGGTGACGTGCGCGGTTTTTACCCGGGTGACTTTCGGCACCAGAGACTCGTCGGTGAAGGCCATGGTCGAGGCGAGGTCGGTGTTCGAGAAGAGCGAATACGCGCCTCCGCCGTCGCGCGCGACGACGCTGTAGAGATAGGTTTTGTTTGGTAAGACCTTCGTGTCGACGAAACTGAGCGAGCTCGTGCTGCCGATGCCGGTAAAGGTGAGCGTCCCGGTGGACCGGAAAACGTCGTAAATGATCGGAGCGGGCCCGTTGTGAGCTGTCCAGGTGAGCGACACGTTCGTTGCGTTGCCGCGCGCGTCGAGGACGATCGGGCATGCCTGGACGTCGTAATACTCCACGGTCGAGGCGGGGCCGAAGTAACCAGTCGGCACGTACGTCGCCTTCACCTCCACGTTCCCGCCGGGCGAAACTCTGACGCTCACAGTCGCCCGCGACTCGAGGCCACCAACCGGCGTCAGCGCGAATGTCCCGGCATCGACGCCATTGACCGTCATACGGACCGAGCCTGTCGGCGCAGCCGTCGAGCGGGGATTGGCATTCGAGACCGTCACGGTCCCCTGGACCGTATTGCACGATGTATGAGCGAGAGCCATTGACGCAGTCGCGGGGTTATTGTCGACGGTCGTGTTGTAAGGCGCGGTCACGAACGCGCTGTTGAAGTTCGCGTCACCCGAGTAGCGGAAGCGCCAGGTGTAGGTACCAGGCGGAAGATCGCTGCGAGTAAACGACGCGGCGCTTGTCGCGTCGAGAGTCAATGTCTCGAGCTCCGTCTCGCCATTGAGCAGAGTCAATGTTCCCGTCGGGCTTGCCCCGCTCCCGCTGCCAGCGCGGTAACCCGCGACGGTCGCCTTGATCTTCACCGGTGCGCCGTATGAGACGTACGTGTCCTGCTCGATCGCAACGCCGACGTCGAGTTTGACCGTCTCTCCGGCAGCGGCAATGCGAATCCTGCCGGAATCCTGCCCCACGGTAATGACGGCCGTGCCGGCGCCCGGCTCTGCTCTGACAGTGACGGGAGAAACGCTTGCGCCGCCGGCGTGCGAAAACGTTGCTGGCGTGAACGTCACGTTGGTCGCCGACGAGGTCGGAGTCACCTGCTCGGCCTGGTATCCGTAGTAAGCCGCAGAAGCGGTGGTCCCGGCTACCAGAAACGGCGGCAGCGACAGTCTTCCCACATGGGAGCGGATGTGATGATTGTCCGTCATACC
>DASVUA010000359.1:0-1914 GCA_036387295.1 Thermoanaerobaculia bacterium
TCACGCGGACGATTGCGTCGTGCGGATTGAGAATCTTCGGGGTGGGAACGTCGATGATGCGAACGTCTTCCTTCCCCCACCAGCAGGCAGCCTTCATAGCACCTTCCTTCCCGAGGCCTGGCCATCGGTCGTCGCGATCTCGCCGGTTTCGACGAGGCGTTTGAGGCGGCGCAGATCCTCCTGCACGTTCGCCGCGGGATCTTCGCCGAGCAGTTTCGAGATCGTCGCACCGACGACGCCGGCGGGCGGGTCGTAGCGGAGGACGACTCTCACTTCCGTGCCGCGGCCGCCGGTGGCGGGGGTGAAATGCACCGATCCGGCGTTGTCGATCTGGCTTCCTTCGACCGAGCGCCAGCCGATCAGTTCGTACGGCACTTCGTTGATGATCTCCGCTTCCCAGTCGACTTTCGAGCCGGCGGGGCCGCGCGCGGTCCAGTGCGAGCGTTTGTCGTCACGCACTTCGACCGATTCGAGGTTGTGCATGAAGCGCGGAAGGTTGTCGAACTTGCGCCAGAACGTGTAGAGCTCTTCCGGCGAGGCGTTGATCGTGACGACTTTTTCGACACGCACGCCGTGGCCGTACGGAACGCTGACCTGGTCGCCTTGCTGATCGGCGGTCGAGACGCCGAGGGATTCGTAAACCATGCAGCGGCCGGTGGTGCCGCGATGCACCAGCGCACCGCCCACCGCGGCGACCACGAGGCCGGGGAGCGAGCGCAACTTGAGACCGTAGGCGGCGAGCGCGCCTCCGGCAACTACGGAAATCCATCGTTCCGGCTCGCTGACGTTCTTGTCTGCGGGAGTAATCGTATGTTCTGCCATGGTGCGGGGTGCGATCACGAAGCGTGCCGGGCACGCATACAATCGCCCTCATGTCAGCAACCGCGCCGCCTCCTGTTCGTCCTGTCACTGTCGAGGAGATCCGCGCCGCACGCGAGCGGATCGCCGGCGTCATCACCCGCACGCCGCTCATCCGTCTGAATCACGATGTCGCGGGGGCGCCGGAGATCTGGCTGAAACTCGAAAGCCTGCAGCCGATCAACGCCTTCAAGCTGCGCGGCGCCGCGAACGCGGTTGCGCTGCTGCCGCCCGAGGACCGAAAGAGAGGCGTGTGGACCATCAGCGCCGGAAACGCGGGGCAGGGAGTGGCGTACGCCGCGCGCGCGGCCGGGATTCCGTGCACGGTCGTCGTGATCGAGACCGCGCCGGATACAAAGGTCGAGCGGATGAGCGCACTCGGGGCGAAGCTGGTGAAAGCGCCGTTCGACGCCTGCTGGCGCGCGATGGATGAGCGCGCGTTTCCCGGCGTTGAAGGGACGTTCGTGCATCCGTTCGACGATCACGATTTCGTGGCCGGCAATGCGACGGTCGCGCTCGAGATCCTCGAAGATCTGCCGCAGGTGAGAACCGTCATCGCCGCGATCGGGGGCGGCGGGCTGGTGGCCGGCATCGGCGCCGCCATGCGGGCACTCGCCCCCGCGGCGCGCATCCTCGGCGCGGAGCCGGAAACGGCGGCCCCCGGCGCGGCTTCGTTCGCCGCCGGATCGCCGCAGGTCTTCGACCGGTGGCAGCCGTCCTTCATCGACGGCGCCGGAGGCAAAAGCATCTTCCCCCGCATGTGGGAGCGGCTGCGCGACACGGTCGACGGCTCGGTGGTCGTGACCCTGGACGAAGTGAAAGACGCGATGCGCATGGTTGCGTCGAAGATGCGCGTCATCGCCGAAGGAGCCGGCGCCCTCAGCGTCGCCGCCGCGCTGAAGGAAAGCGACGGCCCGGTCGTGGCCGTCGTCTCCGGCGGCAACGTCGACCTGAAGAAGTTCTGCGAAATCGTAGGGTGACCGCCCCCGCGTGCGTCCAGTGGAGCGGCGGGCTCTTAGCCCGCCGGGGATCCCTCGCGACCGCCGGCGGGCTAAG
>DASVUA010000360.1:0-3212 GCA_036387295.1 Thermoanaerobaculia bacterium
AAGGCACGGCGGGCTAACGCCCGCCGCTCCACCAAAACAGCCCGCGTCGCATCCGGCACTTCTGGTGTTGATCGCGACGACAGCCGTGAATGCCCGGCGCTCCAGTTCCCCAATTCGCGCATTCGCGTTCATCAACGCAAAACCCCTGTGGAGCGGCGGGCTTCAGCCCGCCGACGATGCTCGGCGGGCTAAGAGCCCGCCGCTCCACTTGATCGTGCTACCGCAAGTTCCGCAGCGTCGTTGCGAGGACGACGGGGTCGACCGGTTTTTTTATGAACGCGTTGAAGCCGCTGGCGAGGGCTTTTTCGCGGTCTTCGGGGCGGCCGAAGGCGGTGAGGGCGATGACGGGCGTGGTCTGGTCGTGTACGCGGAAGGCGCGGAGAAACGCGTAGCCGTCTTCGCCCGGCATCGCGATGTCGCTGAGAATCGCGTCGGGTTTGAACCCGGCGAGCGCTTCCTGCGCCGCGCGCACCGAGTCGGCGGTGACGATTTTCGCTCCGGCGCGCCGCAGCATCACGGCAATGACATCGCGTGTCATCGCTTCATCATCGATGAGGAGGAGCGACATCCCTTCGAGCGACGGCATGGCGTGCGATACCGCGGGTGCGAGCTCGGTCGCGCGTCGCGTGCGCATGGCGGGGAGCTCGACGGTGAACGTCGAGCCGCGTCCGATGCCTTCGCTTTCCGCGCTGATCCGGCCGCCGTGCAGCTCGACGAGGTGACGGACGATCGCGAGCCCGAGGCCGATGCCGCCGTGCGCGCGCGTGGTCGAACTGTCCTGCTGCCGGAAGCGCTCGAAGACGTGCGGCAGAAAGGCGAGATCGATTCCCGCGCCGGTGTCGCGCACGATCAACTTCACGGAGTCCCCCGTCGACGTGAGTCGCAGCGAGACCTCGCCGCCGGGATCGGTGAACTTGATCGCATTCGTGAGGAGATTCCAGACGATCTGCTGCAAACGCCCTTCATCGCCGAGGACGTACGGAGCCTCGCGAGGGAAGCTGGTGAAGATCTCGATCTGCTTTGCAGCCGCGGCCGGATGCACGGTCGCCAGTGCCGATTGCGCGATCGCGCAGACGTCGACCGGCACCGCGTCGATGCGCATCTTGCCGGCCATGATTCGCGACATGTCGAGAACGTCTTCGATGAGCTTCATCTGCACCGAAGCGCTGCGGTCGATCGCCTCGACGGCCTCGTTCGCTTCCTCGGCCGACAGTCCCATCTTCAGCATGCGTGACCAGCCGAGGACTGCCGTCATCGGCGTCCGCAGCTCGTGTGAAAGCGTTGCGAGAAAGTCGTCCTTCGCCTGATTGGCCGCCTGCGCGGCGCTGTAGAGCCGCGCGTTTTCGATCGCGATCGCCGCGCGGCGTCCGAGCTCCTCGGCGAACGCGAGGTCCGCTTCGGTGAAGTGGCGCCGCGAATCCGAGAGCGCAAACGTCACCGCGCCGAGCGTCCGTTCGTGAACGCGCAGCGGCACGACCATGAACGAAAGCAGACCGAGCGCGCGAAGGATCTCGCGGTGCTCGGGATGCAGCGGCGCCTTCTCGATCATGTCCGGCGGGATGTCGCGCAGCCATTCCGATTTGCCGCTCTTGATCACGCGTCCCACCGTGTCGTTCTCCGGCGCGGCGGGGAAGCGGCGGTCGATCTCGAGCGCCAGCTCCACTTTGTCGGGATCGACATGTGCGACCGCGAGCCGGTGATGGCCTCCCTGATCGTCCGCGATGTCGACCGCGCACCAGTCGGCGATCTCCGGCACGGCGAGCCGCGCGACCGTACGCAACGTGGTTTCGTAATCGAGTGACGAGGAGAGGAGTCCGCCGATCTCGGCGAGAAACCGGAGGTTCTCCTCGGTGATTTTCCGAGGATGCACATCGGCGATCGTGCCGACCCACTCGAGGATCGCGCCGTCGGCCGCGAAGACCGGAGCGCTCGTCGATTCGACCCAGCGATACGAGCCATCTTTGACGCGGATGCGGAACTCCTGCTGCATCGGCGCGCGCGCCTCGAGCGCTTCCTTCCATGCCGCGGTCACGCGCTCGCGATCCTGCGGGTGGACGATGGCCGCCCACCCGTCTTCACGCAGCTCGTCGGCCGTCTGCCCGGTCATCTGCTGCCATGCCTCGACGTCGTTGACGACGCGGCCGTCGGGAGACGTCGTCCAGATGAATTGATGCGCCGGCGTGGCATTGACGAGCGCGCGATGCCGCGATTCGCTGCGCATCAACCGTTCGCGCTCGCGCTGCAGCGCGTCATAGAGGCGGGCGTTGTCGATCGCGACCGCCGCCTGCGCCGCCAGCGCCTCGACGATCTGTTCTTCGTTTTCGGTGAAGACGCCTTCTTCCGGATGGCCGAAGAACAGGCCGCCGAGCACCTCGCCGGAACGCGAGATCACCGGCACCGCGAGGTAACTCGTGACCGGAAGATGTCCCGCCGGCATGCCGTAATGCGGTGCGTTGTGGCCGTACCGCGGGTCGTTTCGGATGTTCGCGCTGCGAACGATGCCGGTGCCGCTGAACGTCGGATCGAACACGGCGGTGTTGCGCGGCATCGGGAAACGCTCGAATGCTTCGCGAGGGACGCCGGAGATCGAGTACAGCATGTACGACTCGCCCTCGGCGTTCAGCACGTTGTAGAAAAACGCGCCAAAGTGCGCGTTCGTCATCTCGGTCGCGGCGTCGGTGACGCTCTGCACGATGCGCGAGAGGTCGAGCTCCGCGGAGACGACACGCGCCGCTTCCGCGAATCGATCGAACTTGCGCGCGCTCATCACGGCGGACACGATGTTCGCGAACACGCGCGCCAGCTCGTGGTCGTCGTCCGCGATCTCCGGAGGCGTCTTGTAGTAGCAGACGAAGGTTCCGTTCAATTCGCCCTGCAGATGCAGCGGCATGAGGAACATCGAACGAAATCCTTCCGCTTCGTAGAAGTCACGGCGTTCGGTGACCAGCGGCGCGGCGAAGACGTCGCGGATGAACAGCGGATTCTCGAGCTCGATCCGTTCTGCCGATTCGGGGATGTTGTGATCGGTGTGATCGCGCGACAGCCCGGCGCTCACCACCACGTGCCATTCGCGAGACCGTGCGTGATAGCGCCACACGGCGTAGCCATCTGCCGGGAACAAGAGACGCGCCGCGGCGAGCACGTGCTCGAGCGCCACGCGCGCGGGCAGCCCCGCACGCAACAATCGCGAGACGCGCGCGAGGGCTTCGAGG
>DASVUA010000361.1:0-2121 GCA_036387295.1 Thermoanaerobaculia bacterium
CAACGGCTTTGCCCTCGGCGGCGGCTGCGAGATCGCGCTCGCCTGCCACATCCGCATCGCCTCCGAAAAAGCGCAGCTCGGCCTTCCGGAAGTGACGCTGGGGATCATTCCCGGTTACGGCGGAACGCAGCGGATGGCGCGGCTTCTCGGCAAAGGAAAAGCGCTCGAGCTGATCCTCACCGGCGACCGCATCGGCGCCGCCGAAGCAGAACGGATCGGCCTCGTGAACAAAGTCGTTCCTGCCGATCAGCTCATGCCGGCCGCCGAAGAGATGGCGCGCAAGATCGCCGCACGCGGCCCGCTCGCCGTCCGTGCTGCCATCGAAGCGGTGATGAACGGCAGCGAGATGCCGTTCGAAGAAGGACAGTTCCTCGAAGCCACGCTCTTCGGACTGCTCGCCGCGACCGAAGACATGAAAGAAGGAATGGCCGCCTTCCTCGAAAAACGGCAGGCCGACTTCAAAGGCCGCTGAGGAATTCATCCGGCCGTAACGTTTGTCGTCTATACAACCTCCCGATGACCGAAAACCTCGAGCACCTGATCCACGACTGGAACGTCGAAGGCGAGCAGGCCAAACGCCCTTCGCGCAAGATCGAATTCGATGACGAGACGCTGCGCGACGGCCTGCAGTCGCCGTCGGTCACCGACCCGTCGATCGAAGACAAGCTGCAGATCCTCCACTACATGCACGCCATCGGCATCGACAATGCCGACATCGGCCTTCCCGGCGCGGGACCGCACGTGCAACAGACCGTGGAGCGGCTCGCGCGCGAGATCGTCGAACAGAAACTGTCGGTCTATCCGAGTGCCGCGGGACGGACGCACGAAAACGACGTCCGCCCGATCATCGACATCTCCCAGCGCGTCGGCATCGCCATCGAGGCCGACCTCTTCATCGGCTCATCGCCGATTCGCCAGTTCGCCGAGGAGTGGGATCTCGACTGGATCATCCAGCAATCGGCCAAAGCGGTGCGGTTCGCGGTCGACAACGGCATTCCGGTCATGTACGTGACCGAAGACACGACGCGCGCGAAGCCGGACGACATCGCGAAGTTGTACACCGCCGCGATCGAAGCGGGCGCCACGCGCGTCTGCATCGCCGATACGGTCGGACATGCGACTCCGTGGGGTACGCGCAATCTCGTCCGCTTCGTCCGCGAGCTGGTCGACCGTGTGAATCCCGAGGTCAAAATCGACTGGCACGGACACGAGGACCGCGCCCTCGGCATCATCAACTGCATCGCCGCCATCGAGGGCGGCGCAGACCAGGTTCACGGCTCGGCCCTGGGCTTGGGCGAGCGCGTCGGCAACACGCCGATGGATCAACTGCTCGTCAACCTCAAGCTGATGGGCTGGATAGACAACGACCTTTCGCGCCTGCGCGAGTACTGCGATAAGGCGGCCGAGAGCTGCGGCTGGACGATTCCGGTCAACTACCCCGTCTTCGGCCGCGACGCCTTCCGCACGGCCACGGGCGTCCACGCGGCGGCCGTCGTCAAGTGCTTCCGCAAGGGCGACGAAGAGCTGGCCGACCTCGTCTACTCGGGCGTGCCGGCGGGGCTCTTCGGCATGCGCCAGCAGATAGAAGTCGGGCCCATGAGCGGCAAGTCGAACGTCGTCTACTGGCTCGAATCACGCGGCCTCGAAGCCACCGACGAGCGCGTCCAGCGCATCTACGACCACGCCAAGGGCGCCAGCGGCGTCCTCGGCGAAGAAGAGGTGATGCAGTTGGTCTAAAGCCGTGAATCGTGAATCGTCAACCGTGAATAGTTAAAGCCTGCTCTTCCTATTCACGATTGACGATTCACGATTCACGAACGAACGATTCACCCCCCTTTCACCTTGCGTCGGGAGGGACGGCGGACTGTTTGTTGTCGAGGTAGCGGTCGAACCAGTAGAGCTGCCAGTTGAGGCTCTCGACGAGGTGTTTGGGCTCGCCCGTGCGCGTGAGGTTGTGGTTCTCGCGCGGGAAGATGACGAACTCGGTGGTGACGCCGAAGTGGCGGAGCGCGCGGAACCACTGCTCGCCCTGTTCGAGCGGGACGCGGTAATCGTTCTCCGAGTGGAGGATGAGTGTCGGCGTCTTGACGTTGGCGGCGTACTTGAGGGGCGAGCGCTCCC
>DASVUA010000362.1:0-3471 GCA_036387295.1 Thermoanaerobaculia bacterium
TTTAGCCCGCCGACTAATGCTCGGCGGGCTAAAGCCCGCCGCTCCACCAAACAAGACGCGCAGCACTGCGAACCGCGCGTGCTACCATCCGCGCAGCCTCGGGGTGGCCATTACGGCCTGAGATCAGACCCGCGGAACCTGATCCGGTTTGTACCGGCGTAGGGAAGGCGAATGAACGAACTCTTCTTTATCCTGCTCGCCGCGTTGAGCGGCACCGACACGACCACCACCGCTCCCCCCGCAGCCCCCACGTTCACTGAGAGCATCGTCGTCTCCGCCATTCGCGCGGACGCGGACGTGCCGGTCACGAAGACCGACATTCCTCGCGCGCAAATCGAAGAGGAGTACACGGGACAGGATGTTCCGCTGCTCATGCGAGACGCGCCGTCCGTCAATGCGCATTCTGAATCGGGGGTCGGCGGCGCCGGCTACTCGTACATCACCTTGCGCGGTGTCGGCGCCACGCGCATCAACTTCACGCTCGACGGCGTACCGCTCTCCGATTCCGAGGACATGGGCGCGTACTTTGTCGATTTCCCCGATCTCGCACGGTCGCTGGAAAGCATCCAGATTCAGCGCGGCGTCGGCACGTCGACGTTCGGCACCGCCGCCTTTGCCGGCTCGGTGAACATGGAGAGCATTGCCCTTTCCACTGAAAGGAAAACCGACGCGACACTCGCTCTCGGCTCGTTCGGCAATCGCCAGGCATCTGTCGGCTTTCACTCCGGAGCTCTCGCGGATGGCTTCGCGTTCTATACGAGACTTTCGTATCTCGAGAACGACGGATTCCGCGAGAACTCCGCCACGCGGCAGCGCAACGTCTTTTTCAGTGCATCGAAAACGCTCGGCGACGGGCTGCTGAAACTGTCCGGCTTTTCAGGACACGAGAATCAACAGCTCTCGTTCTACGCCACCGATGCGGCGACGCTGCAGACGGACGTGCGCAATAACCCGCTGCGCGCCGAGGAGAAAGACAGCTTCGGCTACGACCTCGGTCAACTGCAATACATCCGGCCGCTCGCCAGCAACGGCGACATGACGGCGTCGATTTATTACCAGCGCGGTTACGGCTGGTATCACCTCTTCGACTTCGGCACCGACACGCTGCGCGAATACGGGCTCGACGGCATGCTCGTCGGTTCCATCGTCACCCTTTCGCATACCTCCGGCGCGTTGACGACCAATTACGGCGTGCACGTGAACCGCTTCAAACGCGATCACACGCGCGACGACATTGCCGCCGGCACGCGCGATTACGCGAACTACGGCACGAAAGGGGAGGCCAACGCGTTCGCGAAAGTAAACTATGACGCCGGACGGTGGCATCTCTATGGTGACGCGCAAGTGCGTCACGCCACATTCGACTACCACGGCGACGTCGAGATGCAATCAGTCGACTGGACGTTCTTCAATCCCAAAGCCGGCGCACGGCTCGATCTGAACGGCAATTCGAGCGTTTACGCTTCGGCAGGACTTTCCACCCGCGAGCCGACGCGCAATGACATGTTTCTCGGCGAAGACAATCCTTCCATCGCGCACGATCTGCACGCCGTCAAACCCGAACGCCTGCTCGACATCGAAGCAGGATGGAACTATCGCCGCGCCAATCTCGATCTGACGGCGAACGTCTATGCAATGGAATTCCGCAACGAGATTGCCTCGACCGGCGAGCTTTCGGACACCGGCCTGCTATTGCGGCGAAACGTCGACCGCAGCTCGCGCCGCGGGATCGAGCTCGACGCCTCCTGGCGTGTGATGCCGCAACTGCGTCTGCGCACGACGTCGAATTTCAGCCGCAATCGCATCGACGAGTGGACGCAGTTCTTCGACGTCTATGACGCCGAGGGGAATTGGACGGACTCCCGTCCCGTGGTCTACCGGAACGTCGAACCGCTGCTCACCCCCTCGGTCATCGTGAGTCAGAGCGTCCATTACGCACCGGTCTCGCGTCTGGGGCTCGGCTTCACCGGCCGGTACGTCGGACGCTCGTACCTCGATAATACGAACGACGAAGCGTTCGACGCCCCGGCGTTCTTTCTCGCCGACGCAACTGTCTCGTATGCATTCACACCCGGCGTACGCGTCTCGCTGCAGGTGAACAATCTCTTCAATGCCGATCGCGTTTATCCGAGCGGCTACACCTACCGCTATTTCAGCGGCGATGTAGCCACTGGCGACGCGTATTACTTTCCGCAGGCGACGCGCAGTGCGATCGTGCTGGTGGATTTCGACCTTTGACGATCAATCCGGTCGAAGTATTCGGCGCGGTCCTGACGCTCGTCAGCATCTGGCTGGCGACGAAGGAAAACATCTGGTATTACCCCACCGGCCTCGTCGCGCTGGTGGTGTACACGTGGCTGTTCTATGACGGAAAGCTCTACGCCGAAGCGCTGCTCCAGGTGATTTGTTTCGCGCTGATGGGGTACGGCTGGTATGAATGGCTGCATGGAGGGGCGCAGCGTTCGGAGCTGCCTGTCACGCGGACGCCCCGCTGGGCGTGGATCGCCGCCGTCATTTCAGGGCTTGCGGCGACCGCGGTCACAGTGTGGATTCAGGTGACCTATACCGACAATCCGGTGCCGTGGGTCGACTCGCCGATCTTTGCCTGGAGCCTCGTCGCACAGTGGATGACTGCACGCAAGTGGCTGGAGAGCTGGCTATTGTGGCTGGTGATCAATACGGTCTCCATCCCGCTGTACTACTCGCGCGGCTGGTGGATCACGGTCGTGCTGTACATCGGGTTGTGGGTTCTCGCAATTACGGGGTACCGCGATTGGCGCCGCTCACTCGTCGCATCTGTCTGACCGGCCCTGAATCGACGGGGAAGACGAGTCTCGCGATGAGCCTCTCGCGCGAGCTCGGCGTTTCATGGGTTCCGGAATACGCCCGTGAATACGCCGAAGCGCGCAACAACGACCTCTCCGCTGCCGACGTCGGGCCGATCGCGCGCGGCTATCTCGCCCGGCTCCCCGACGCACCCGCACTGATCCTCGACACCGATCTCATCTCCACGGTCGTCTACGCCCGCTACTACTACGGCTCCTGCCCCGCTTGGATCGAGCCCGAAGCGCGCCGCCTCCGCGCCGACGTTTACTTCCTGCTGGACACCGATCTCGCATGGACCCCCGACCCCGCCCGCGACAACACCCCCGACACCCGCGAAGACCTCTTCGACGCCTTCCGCGCCGCACTGGACGAATTCGAAACAAACTGGCAGATCGTCAGCGGCACATGGGACGAACGCCGCACGCAAGTAGTGGAGCGCCTGGCACAGTAGCGCGCACGTGTAGCCGGACGCGCGGCGCGCGTCGGAGCAGCGCCCGATCGCAGACGTTTTGGGCGGCCACGGCATACGATCGGCGGATGAACTGGCTGATCAAGAATTTTCTGCGGGGGCTCGTGATCGTGGTGCCGATCGCGGTGACGCTGTATCTCATCTACGTCACCTTCACGCGGCTCGATCAGTTGCTC
>DASVUA010000363.1:0-3289 GCA_036387295.1 Thermoanaerobaculia bacterium
AGGCGATCGACTTCGGTCGAGAACGCGTCGGGCGGCATGTCGTACTTGGAGCGCCACATTGCGCCGACGTCGCTGTAGCCGAGATCGCGCGAGCCCTGGTTCATCAGCTCGACGAAGCGGGTGTAGCGGTCGCGCATCGGCGGCGCGATGGTGCTCCAGCCGCGCCAGACGTCGAGCAGCTCCTGCGGGTTGCGGCTCGTCCGCATGATGTTCGTGATCTCGTTGACGTCGAGGCAGGCATCACCCGTTTTGCCGGGCGGGCAGTATTTCCCTGCGCCGTACGCCGCTTCCAGCTCGGACGCGAGGCGCGTCATCTCCGCGGTCAGCGCCGGATCGGCGGGGCCGGGGGAGGTGAGTGAAAGCTTGATCGTCTCGAGCTTGCGGCGGACGTCGTACGGCACTTCCACCTGATCGAAGCGGGCGGCGCTCTTCGCCAGCTCGACGCCGGCATTGATGAGCATCTCGTTCGCGCGTGCGGCGAGGGCCTGCGTGTCGGGCGTGATGTAGGTCGACTGGACCCACGACGCCCGATTCGCTTCGACGTTGAGCGCCGCGAGGCGCGCTTCCGCTTCATTGACGAACTGCGTGGCTTCCTGGACGGTCGGCGCTGCCGTCACGGCGCCCGTTCCCTCTTCGTTCTGCATCGGCTGACTCGACTCCGTCCGCGCGGTTTCCGGGGTTCCGGGCGCAGAGCTCACTGTAGCGACAGGCGTGGTGGTCGTCGCACAGGCGGCGAGCGCGAGCGCGGCAAACAACATCGGGGTAAAACGCATGAACACCTCCGTTGCTCAGCGCCGGAAGCAAGGGCGTGGCCAGCGGGGATGTTGGCGTTGGGCGTTAGGCGTGCGTGGAGATGTTGGCGTTGGGCGTTGGGCATTTGGGGTGCTGTGGCTGGCGGGGAAGCAGAATGTCGCCGGGTTAGCCCGCCGGCTCACACGCGCCGCAAGCCGCTTCACCCCAAACGCCCAACGCCCAACGCCCCCCAACGCCCACCCCTCCACCTCCGTAATACCCACCCGAGTGCTACCATCCCGTAACGAAAAGCGACTGAAAACGTCGCATCCCATATGACCTCGAGGAGACCCATGCACCTGACTCAGCTTCCCCGTTTGTTTGTCGTCGCGCTCGTCGCGACCTGTATCGCCGCCGTCCCTTCCGAAGCGGCTGGAAAGCGCCGTTCGGTGCGGAAAACGCCGGCCACGGGGCTGCTCACCGTCGACATCAGCGGCACCGTTCTCGATGCCACGAACAATCAGCCGGTCGTGTCGGCGCGCGTCGAAGTGGGGAACAGCAGCAAGCAGACGGATTCCACCGGTAAGTTCACGATGAGAGGCGTCGACATCGTCGGCAGCACCATCACGGTCCAGGTGAGCCGCAGCGGCTACACCACCAGCATTCAGCAGTTGAGCAGCGGCGGCACGCAGAATCTCACCATTCGTCTCACGCCGGTGCCGACCGTCACCGTTCGCAAGACCGATGGTTCCACGGCACAGCTCGATACCGACACGATCCGATTCGGCTACTCGATTCCGTTCAGCGGCTATCGCGACGCGGAGTTCGAGGAGTTCTGCAAGGTCGACGGCACGCCGGTCACGATCGACCGCTCGCAGATCGCACGGATCAACGGTCCGGCCACTGTGGCGCGTCATGCGCCGTGCTGCGGCAACGTCGACACGCTGAAGGTCAACCTCGTGCTGAAGAGCGGCGAGACCATGGACGTCTACTTCGTCGACGCCTGCAACGGCTTCCCCAACATCGAGCTCCTCGGCCGCGATCACACGACCGCCAAGGCGCAGTACATCCCGTTCACGTCGATCGCCGAGGTCGTGTTTCCGTAACGGCTAGAATCGCGCGGTGAGCAGCCTTTCGCCGCGTCTCGTGCACCCCGCGTTCGAAGAGATCGAGCGCATCTACACATCCCAGCAAGCCAACCGTGCCGCCGTCGCCAACACGACGGCGGCACAGCGGATCGAGAAACTGCGGCGCCTCGAGCGCGCAATCCTCGACCGGCGCGATGAGATCCGCGCGGCGATGTGGGACGACTACCGCAAGCCTGCCGCGGAAGTCGATCTGTCCGAGGTTTACCCGATCGTCAGCGAAGCGCGGCACGCGGTGCGGCATCTGCGCAGATGGATGAAGCCGAAGCGCGTTTCGACACGGCTTGCGCTGTTCGGTTCCCGCTCCTCGATCGTCTACGAGCCGAAAGGCGTCGCGCTCATCATCGCGCCGTGGAACTTTCCGTTCAATCTCACGCTCGGCCCGCTCGTCTCCGCGATCGCGGCGGGCAATTGCGCGATGCTCAAGCCGTCGGAGATGACGCCCGCGTCGACGGCGTGCATCAAGCGCATCGTGGCCGATCTGTTCGAGGAGAACGAAGTGGCGGTGATCGAAGGCGACGCCACGGTTGCCGAGGCACTGCTGCGGAAGAGATTCGACCACATCTTCTTCACCGGGAGTCCGGCCGTGGGGAAGATCGTGATGCGTGCCGCGGCCGAGCATCTGACGTCGGTGACCCTCGAGCTCGGGGGGAAGTCTCCGGCGATCGTCGATGTCTCGGCCAACGTTGCCGACGCGGCGAAAAAGATCGCGTGGGGGAAGTTCCTCAACTGCGGGCAGATCTGCATCGCCCCTGATTACGCCCTGGTGCACGAGAGCGTGCGCGACGAGTTCGTGGCAGGGCTGCGTACGTCGCTCGAGTCGCACGGCGATGCGGCGCGCGGCTGGATCGTGAACGATCGACACGCCGCGCGCGTGAAGGGCTTGATCGACTCCGCCGTGGAGCGCGGCGCGAACGTGCCGATCGGCGGCACGACGTCAGGACGCGAGATTGCGCCGACGGTGCTGACGGACGTTCCGCCCGACGCCGCGGTGATGCAGGAAGAGATCTTCGGGCCGATCCTGCCGGTGTTGACGTATCGCTCGCTCGACGAAGCGTTCGCGATCATCAACGGGAAAGAGCATCCGCTCGTGCTCTACATCTTCAGCCGTGCGAAGAAGGTGGTGCGCGACATCGTCCACCGCACGCGAGCCGGCGGCACCGCGGTGAACCAGACGCTCGTGCATTTCTACCAGCTCGAATTGCCGTTCGGCGGCGTCGGCAACAGCGGCGTCGGAAAAGCGCACGGCTTCCACGGATTCGAGGCGTTCTCGAACGCCCGAGGCGTGCTCGAACAGAAACTGCCGTTCAGCGCGATCGAGCTGCTCTACCCGCCCTACAAAGGGAAGCTGAAACAGTTCCTGATCGACTTCACGGTGCGCTGGTTGTAGGAGCGTCCTGTGGAGCGGCGGG
>DASVUA010000364.1:0-3615 GCA_036387295.1 Thermoanaerobaculia bacterium
AACCAGCGCTCCCGACGTGATTCGGGCACCACGCTCCGCATCCAATTACCAATGCTCTCCAGGGTTTCGAAAGTGAACGGTGGCACCAGATGGATCGCGTAAGAGAAAAATCGAAAGCATCCCGGATCAAACGGATCGCGATCATCGCCGCGGTCCTCATTGCGCTCGTGAGCGGCGGCGTAATGCTGGCGAACATCGACTTCAGCACACAGCGGGTCGACGGTACACGCCTCAGTATTGCGACCGTGCAGCGCGGCACGATGGAAATCAAGGTTGGCGCGAACGGCCAGTTGCTCTCCAAACGCATTGAACAACTGGCGGCCCGCGTTCCCGGCCGCGTCTCGAAGGCAGACATCAAGCCGGGCGCCGTCGTGCAGGTCGGACAGGTTCTGGTCGAGCTCACGAATCCGCAGCTGATCGCCAGTGCGGAAGAAGCGCAGTCGGCGTGGGAAGGGGCGGTCGCCGAGCTCCAGGCAGCCGAGGCCGAGCTCGAGACCGCAATGCTGAACCAGGAGGTCGTGCTCACACAGACGCAATTGCAACTGGAGAAAGCGCGGCTGAAAGCGGAAGCAGACGAGGTGCTCGCGCGCGACCAGATCATTTCCGGAATCGAATTGAAGCGTTCGCAGCTCGACGTCGTCCAGTTGACGCGCGCGTATGGGATCGAGACCAGCCGGCTGCAGAAGATTCGCGACAATATCCGCGTCCAGCTCGCCGTGAAGAAATCGCGCGTCAGCCAGCTCGCGCGCGCCTCCGATCGCGCCAGGTCGCAGGCCGCCGATCTGAACGTGGTCGCCGGCATCAGTGGAATCGTGCAGACCATCAGCGCCGAGGTGGGGCAGCAGGTGCAGCCCGGCAGCCCGATCGGGCGGATCGCGCAACAGGAGCAGCTCTACGCCGAACTGCGCGTGCCGGCGCGTGAAGCGACGCAGGTGCAAGCCGGGCAGAGCGTCGTCATCGACACGCGGAATGGCATTGTGAACGGCGTCGTCACTCGCGTCGACCCCGGCGTCACCGAAGGCACAGTCGTCGTCGACGTCGATCTGGAAGGCCCGCTTCCGGCTGGCGCGCGCCCGCAGTTGCAGGTCGAAGGCACCATTTACATCAGCCGTCTGCCGAACACGCTCTTCGTCGGCAAGCCGTCGTATGTAAAGAACGACGCCGCCATCACCGTCTACAAGCTCGACCCCGCCGAGCGCTATGCGACGAGGGTCACGATCAAGGCGGGCAAGGTGTCGCTCAATTACCTGCAGGTTCTTCAGGGCCTGGAGGCGGGCGACCGGATCATCACCTCGGAAATCGGCGAGTGGCAGGGACAGGACCGCATTCTTCTGAAATGACAGCGGCGCGCCCCGCGCCCGTTCACAGAGACATTTCTCTCACTGGATCATTGAACATGAACTTCTGGTTTGATTTGAAATACGCCTGGCGCGTTCTCAATAAATCGTGGGGCTACTCGCTCATGTGCGCGAGCGTCGTCGCCCTCAGTGTGGCGCTTGCCGTCTGGACGTACGTCATGGCGTACTCCCAGTTGTGGAAGCCGCTCGGATTTCCCGGTTCCGAGCGCTGGTACAGCGTGCAGCTCGCCGCCGACGCTTCGGCCACGGCGCGTCCGGCCGTCGACGCGTACACCTATCAGGAGATGCTCAAGCGCAATCGCTCTGCCGATTACCTCGGTGCGTATGCGACGCGCGCGGCCGTCCTGAGCGAAGGGCAGGCGAGCAACACGCTCCGCTCGGCCGCCATCACTCCACGCCTCCTCGCGGCAACGCAGGTGGCGCCGCTCCACGGACGCACGTTCGAGGAAGCGGATGGCCAGGCCGGCAGCGCCGCCGTCGCCATCCTCAGCTACGACACGTGGCAGAACTACTTTGCCGGCGATCCCGCAATCGTCGGGAAGACCGCACGCATCGACTCGACGCCTGTACAGATCGTCGGCGTCATGCCGAAGAACTTCTTCCAGTTCCAGGATTTCGAAGTCTGGCAGCCACTGAAGCTCGCACCCGTGCCGCGGCCGCGCGACTCCTCGCTCGTGCTGTCGCCGCTCATCGTGCTCGGGAAGGGCCAGAGCCTCAATACGGTGCTCAGTGAAATGAAGGCCGCGGTCGCGACAGTGAACAGCGATTATCCCGATCTGTTCAATTCGCGCCGGCATGTGAAGCTGATTCCGGCGCTGCGCATGTTCACGCACTCGGAGACGCCGATTCTCGCGATGCTCGGGTTCATGGCCGCCGCGGTCCTGATTCTCGGATGCGTGAACATCAGCATGGTCTTTCTGGCGCGCCTCCTCGAGCGCAGCCGCGAGCTCGCCCTGCGCACGGCGCTCGGCGCCACGCGCGGCCGTCTGCTGCGTCAGTGCCTGCTCGAGGCCGCGCTCGTCGTGCCGCTCGGCCTCATTGCCGGCTACGCACTGGCGGTGATGATGGTGCGTTGGGGTGAAGGACTCTTCAGCTTTTCAGCGCAGATTCTGGCCGGCGGCCGATCGGGCAATCTCCCCGAGCTGCGGGCGGTCGACATTCTCGCGGCCGTCGCTTCTGCGGTGGCGGTCTGGTTGTTCAGCACGCTCATTCCGGCCTGGCGCATTGCACGGCAGGATCCGTCGATCGTCCTCGCGGGCAGCGGCAAAGGGGCGTCGAATCGCTCGGGGAACAAGAGCGCCGCGATGCTCGTCGGCGTCGAAGTCGTCATCTCCTGTCTCGTGCTCGTCGTCTGTGGCAGCCTCGTGCTCGCGGTCAAGAAAGAACTGGAGAAACCGAGCGGCGTCGACACCGCACAGGTGATGATGGCGACGGTTCCGACCGTCTTCGATTCGCGTTTCACAGAGACGCCGCAGCGCCTCCGCTACTGGGAAGATCTGTCCGCTGCAATCCAGAGCAGAATCGCCGGCGCCGAGGTGGCGTTTGCCACCGCCGCACCCACGCGGCCGGTACGAGTGCCCGCCTCGATCGAAACGGAACAGGGGACTACGCGCGAAGGAACGTCCAAGCTGCCGGTCACGGTCGTCTCCGACAATTACTTCAGCATGCTCGGGCTAAGCCTCCGCTCCGGGCGCCTGTTCGACAGCACCGACAACAATGCCTCGCTGAAAGTGGCCGTCGTCGACGAAAGACTGGCCGCGCGCTACTGGCCGGACGCGGATCCACTCGGCAAGCGCGTCCAATTGAATCCTGTAGAAAACGGCCCGTGGCTCACCATCGTCGGCGTCGTCTCCGCCGTCAAGGGCCGTCCGTATGCCGCCGATGCAGGGACGATTTATCAGCCGTTGCGCCAGGCCACGCCGGCCGAATTTCTGCCGCTCGTGAAATTGCCGAAAGTGGGAGCCGACAGCCGGCCGGCCATTCGCGCCGCGGCGTTCGCCGTCGATCGCGATTTGCCATTGCACAACCTGCAGATGGTCGACGATTATCTCGCGGCCATGAACCTCTCGTACACGTCGCTCATCCCCGCGTTCATTCTCGTGGCGATCATGACCGCGCTTCTGGCAGCCTCCGGCCTGTTCGGGTTGATCAGCCGCTCGGTCGCCCAGCGCACACAGGAAGTCGGCATTCGCCGCGCCCTCGGTGCGACCCCGTTCCGCGCAACGTCGATGTTTCTGCGCCAGGGCGCGAAATATCT
>DASVUA010000365.1:0-1695 GCA_036387295.1 Thermoanaerobaculia bacterium
CGCCGCTCGGCCAGCTCGGGAAGCAGATGCAGAAAGACGTACGCGACCGACACGCCGCCCGCGCCGGAGAGCCAGCGGCTGCGCGGAATCGCGCCGAGGAACGTCAAGCCCCCTGCCGTCATGTGCACGATCGCAAGCGCAACCGCCGCTACCAGCGACTCGATCGACTCAGTCATTACCTGGCGGAGTGTGCGATGCGCGAGCCACTTCCCCATCAGCTCGCGGCGCGCGTCCGCGTTCGCCAGCGCGCGAACGGCGGCCACGACTCGCGCGTCGGCGAGAGAATCGGCGACAGGCGGCCCTCCAATAGAGCAGGTCCCTGTGCAGGCGTCCGCACGTCATGAGCTTCGGCTGAGCTCATGGTGCGTACTGCCATAATGCAGGAATCCCCTAGAGGCGACCGATGGAACTGGAAGATCTGCGCAACTCGTCGGATCCGCAAATCGTTCTGCTGCGAGACCGTGCGTGGCAGGTGCAGTTGCTCCGGAATCCGAGCCAGACGACGGTGTCGCGCTCGACACTCCTCTACTCGGCGGCGACGATCTCGCCGCTCGTGCTCGCGGTGTTCGAGTTGAACGGCTTGAACGTTCCCGCCTGGGAGCGTTCCCTCGGATTCGACCATCGTCCCTCACTCGGCACCGCGAAGTCGGCGGGCGACGCCTTCCAGCTGCAGAGCGACACGCTGGCAACGCTCGACACCTATCGCGACCGCTGGCACGAGCGGCCGCTCGACGTCCTCGGGATCGTCGCCACGATCTTCATGGACCTGAACGGCAACGCACGTCGACACCTCGTCGCGGCGGGCTTGAACACGGACGCGGCGGCGAAACAACTCGCCGAGCTCGCGTACCTCTCGATGGATGGCCTCGTCCATTACGCGTCGCTCCCGCTCGAGCTCAGCCCTCGCACGCTCGCCATCTTCGAGGCGGCACGCGCGCTCAACCGGCGGTTCAACGTCGGCTATCGCGCTCTCACGGCCAGTCAGGTATTGATCGGCGCCATTTCACTGCGCGACGAACATCCCGCTGCAGCACCGTGGTTCCTGCGCGAATCCGTGTTCAACAGCGTCGGCGGCGCACAGTTCGACGCGCTCATCGCGCGTTGGATGAGCTGGTATCGCGGAGGGAGCGCGCCGGAATACGACCGCTGGACGCAGACGCTCACGGCCATCGTGCTGCGCGCGCAGCACCTGTCGCAGCAAGCGCGCGGCCGTCGCGATGTCGCGGCGCGTCATCTGATCGGTGCACTCATCGCGTCGGACCGCTGGGCAGCGAACAGCGGCGTGCCGCAGTTGTTCTCCGACGCGAAGGTCGATCAACGAAAGCTCGCGCGTGCGTATTTTGACGAGTACCTTTCCAAATCGCCGAAGGACGGCACGCAGGCGGAGCGCGATGACGACGCGGTCTGGCGCAATTTCCTCGGCTTCAGCACCGACTCGTTCGTCCCCCGCTTCAATGCCGAAGACCTGACCGGCGACGACCTCCTCAACGTCAGCGACAACGTCGACGCGTTCGCTTCGCTCATCGCATCGAACAAGATCGACCCGCCGCTTTCGATCGGCCTGTTCGGCGATTGGGGCTCCGGCAAAAGCTTCTTCATGGCGAAAGTGCGCGAAGCTGTGGCCGAGCGGGCGCAGCGCGCGGCCGCGCGCGACGACAGCGTGTTTCACCAGCGCATCGTGCAGATCGACTTCAA
>DASVUA010000366.1:0-1672 GCA_036387295.1 Thermoanaerobaculia bacterium
ACGCGCGTCGACGCTGCTCGCACGAAACGCCTTCCCTCGCTCAATCTCGCCGCGATGGGCGGCGAGGCGCTGAGCAATCTCTCTATCGAAGTCCGCGACGGCGCCGGCGAAACGACGCGTGTCGATCTCGCGCGCACGTTCAACCTCTTCGCCGTCGTCCGCCTCAGCCAGCCGATCACGCAGCTCCACGCGATCAACCTCGGCGTGAAGATGCAGGAGACGTCGCTCGCCGCCGATCGTGAGCGCGAGCGCGCCGCGCGACTGGCGGTGACGCGCGAGGTCAAGCGCGCCTACTTTGCCGTGCTCGCGGCGGAAGCCTATGCCGGCGCGCTGAAGGATGCCGTCACCGCGTAGGAAGAAGTCGAGCGCGAGATGAACGTGCGCGTCTCGCAGAAGGCGGCGCTCGAAGCCGACCGCCTCGACGCCGGCGCGCGCCTCGCGCTGCAACGCGACTGGCGGCGATGTCGGCGGAGCACTCGCTCGCCACCGCCAAAGATCGGCTGACCTATCTCGTCGGGCGCGAGATCGAGCCGGTGGCAGCGGAACCGGTGGAGATGACGGAGCAGACGGAAAAGGCGAGCCTCCGTCCCGACGTCCGCGAAGCGCGGCTGCGCGTCGAGCAGGCGCGCCTCGCCTTCCGCCTCCAGGCTGCGGAGCGCCTCCCCGACATCGCCCTCGTCGTCTCGAACACCACCCCGGTCAACAACGACGTGCTGCCGCGCAACATGACCAGCGCCGGCATCTCCATGAGCTACGAGGCCTTCACGTGGGGCGCCGCGGGCGCGAGCTGGCGGAGAAGCGTCTCGCGCTCGAACAGGCCGAGCTCGCGCTGCGCGACACCGAGGCCGCGGCGAACGTCGAGATCGCGATGCTGCGGCGCAAGGTCGCCGAGGGCGCCGCGCAGATCCGCGTGCGCCGGATGGAGACCAATGCCGCGCGCGAGCGGCTCCGCATCACCACCGTGAAGTTCCAGCAGAAAACCGCGAGGCCCGAGCAACTGCTCGACGCCGAGGCCTCGCTCACCAACGCCGCGGCCCGCGAACAGGAGGCCATCGCCGCCTGGTGGACCGCGCGCGCCGACTACGAACAAGCCATCGGAAAGGAATGACGACCATGAAATCGATCACCATCCTCACGCTCGCGCTGACGCTCGCCGCCTGCGCGCGCCACGACGCTCCCACTCCCACCGCCACCGCCGTCGAGCTCGCGCCGGTGCGCGAAGAATCGCGCGGCAGCGCCACCCGCTACTCCGCCACCGTGGAGCCCGACGCGCAGGTCGCCGTCGCCTTCCGCGTGAGCGGCTACGTCGACGCCATCACCGTCGAAGAAGGCGATCGCGTCGCGAAAGGCACCGTTCTCGCGCGCATCCGCACCGCCGACTACGAACAGAAACTCGGCCAGGCCGCGGCATCGCAGGCCGAGGCGCGGGCGGCGCTGGCGCAGGCGAAGAGCGACCTCGCGCGCCGAGGCGTCGACGCACGCACGTCACCAACGGATCAGGGAATTACGCGAGGCCTCCGGCGGCCGGGGCCATGGGCCCCGGACCCCATTGGTTGGCCTAGCCTCCGCGACACTCTGTTCCGAGATACGAGGCTGTGTCGCGGAGGCTAGACCAACCAGCGGGTCCGGGCCCGCGACCCGGCCGCCGGAGGCCTCCCGTCGTTCCCTGAAC
>DASVUA010000367.1:0-4876 GCA_036387295.1 Thermoanaerobaculia bacterium
AAGGGACGACCATCCTGCTCGTCGAGCAAAACGCGCACATGGCCCTCGTCACCGCGCACCGCGGCTACGTCATGGAAACCGGCCGCATCACGCTCACCGACAACACCAAAGCCTTGCTCGCGAGCGACCGGATCAAGAAAGCCTACCTCGGCGGGTGATGCCGCGCGGCTCGCGCCTCGCGGCCGTTGGGCGTTGGGCGTTGGGCGTTGGGATTTGCGAGACTGAAGCTTCACGATAGTCTTCAGGTCGTGAGCTCGAGTGCTGCCGCGAGCGCGCGGTTCAGCTCAGCGAGTTTCGACAATGAGAGGCTGCCGACGTAATCAGTCAACGCGACCTTTGG
Organism: Thermoanaerobaculia bacterium; assembly: GCA_036387295.1. Lineage (GTDB taxonomy): Bacteria > Acidobacteriota > Thermoanaerobaculia > Gp7-AA8 > Gp7-AA8 > QHVT01. The sequence goes on from DASVUA010000367.1 coordinate 341, forward strand.
CAAGCTCACGAGCTCGTCGCAGTGGATCGCGCTTTCGTGCTTCAGACCTTCGTCGACACCGATGGAAACCTGGGACGACAAGCCATGAAAACTCGAATAAATCGGTGCGCATATGACTGTCGACAGGCGCGAGTCGATCACTGCCTGACGCGCGGCGACGACGAACACGCGCGATCTGCGAGGGTCGGCCGCCGACGGATGGCGCACGCGATACAGCTCGCCGCGTCTCACGAGATGACCTGATACTCGAGCACGTCTTCGGCTTCGCGATTCAGCTCGTCAGCCAACTCGTTCATTCGAGCAACCTCGTTCCTCGTCTGCGACTCCGTCGTCTCGTGGAGCAATCGCCGAACGGCTTCGGCCACGAAGACGGATCGGTCAGCGGCAACGTGGTCGATCTGTTCCGCCAACTCGTCGGGAAGACTGATCTGCACGGTCATGCCTCGATACGGTAAGCCATGATCGCCCGGGCGTGCAAACGTATGCCGACGCGTCGCCTGCGCCGCCAGCGCGACACCCGAACGCCCAAAGCCTAAAGCCCAACGCCGTCCCGCGCGACGCGTCCTAACCATCACCAAATCCCTTCGTCTATCCCCACATAGGAAAGGGGAACATCACAATGCGACGACTCGGATTTGCTCTCGCTTTATCGCTCGCGGCTACGGCTGCATTTGCACAGGGAACGTTCACGGTTCGCGGGGACGATTGCAGTTCGCGGAACTTCACCTGGGATGGGGAGGAGTCGTTCGTGGAACGGCAGACGATCGACGCGGGGGCGCTGCGATCCTTCAAAGCGAGCGTCGAGCATGCGCCGATCTCGGTGATCGGCGGCAGCACGCGAGGCTATTCGGTCGAAGTGTGCAAAGCGGCAGCGCGGCGTGAGGATCTCGACGCGATCCGCGTGTCGGTCGACGGCGGCGAGCTTCGGACGTCGGGTCCCGACGGCGCGCGCTGGTCGGTGCACTACAAAGTGCACGTTCCGGACGGTGCGAACATCGAGATCGAAGCGGAGAACGGTCCGATCTCGATCCGCGAAGTGAACGGCACGATCGTCACGCGCGCCTCGAACGGCCCGCTGTCGCTCCGCAATCTCTCCGGCAACGTCGATGCGACGACGACGAACGGTCCGATCAGCGTCCGCGGCGGCTCCGGCACGATGAAAGTCCGCGCGTCGAACGGTCCGCTCACGGTCGATCTCGACGGCGCTTCGTGGCGCAATGGCTCGCTCGACGCGTCGACGCGCAACGGCCCGCTTTCGGTGAAGATCCCGCGCAACTACGGCTCGGGCGTGGTGATCGATTCGAACGGCCGCGGCCCGCTGTCGTGCAAGGCGGAAGGCTGCCAGCGCTATCGCTCGGCCAGCGCAGACGACGACGACCATCACGGCCGCCGCTGGGACGACGAGCCGCGCCACATCGAGCTCGGCAGCGGCGCGGAAGCGGTGCGCCTTTCGACCGTGAACGGGCCGGTCACGATCAAGAACGTCGACTGACGGGTTTCCCGTTGCCCGTTGCCCGTTGCCCGGGCGGTTGTCGCCTGGGCAACGGCTCGTTCGTGTCATCCCGCGCGTGAGCGCGGGATCCCCTGCCGAAGCGAGACGCCCCTCCTCATCTGCAGCGGATTCGCGGCTGACACATCCAGCCGGACGTGACGGTAACCAACCGCGCCTCGTTTACACTGTCCGGCGCCCCGCATGCCGGCGTCTTCGACAACATCCGCCGTTTCCAGAGGACACCTGCTGACGGTCCTCGGCGTCGGCTTCGGGCTCGCGGTCACGATCGGGAACGCGGTCGGGGCGGGCATCCTCCGCACGCCCGGCGTCATCGCGGCACACCTGCAGACCTTCTGGCCCTTCATCTCCGTCTGGGTTGCCGGCGCTCTTTACGCGCTCCTCGGTGCGAACGCGCTGGCCGAGTTGGGGACGCTCGTTCCGCGCAGCGGCGGCCAGTACGTCTTCGTCCGTCACGGTCTCGGCCACTACGCCGGATTCGTGGTCGGCTGGAGCGATTGGATCTCGACCTGCGGCACGACCGCCGCTGTGGCGATCGTCGTCGGCGAATACACGGTCGGGCTTTTTCCCGAAGCGCGAACGCAACACGTCGTCGCGCTCGCCGTCGTCGCGCTCTTCACGATCATTCAATGGATCGGTGTGCGCGGCGGTGCGGCGGTGCAGAACTTCACGAGCATTGTCAAAGCGCTCGCCCTGCTGCTGTTCATCGTGACCTGCTTCTGGCTCGGCACGCGCCCGCCGCACGGCGGCACGGCGGCCACGGTCGATCACGAGATGTCGTTCTTCGTCGCGTTCATCCTCGCGCTGCAGAGCGTGATCTACACGTTCGACGGCTGGTCGGCGGTCATCTACTTCTCCGAGGAAGTGAAAGACTACGGGAAGGCCATTCCGCGCGCGATGCTGATGTCGGTGTCGACCATCGCCGTGCTCTATGTGGCCATCAATCTCGCATTTCTCTGCGTCGTCTCACTGCCGACGATCGCCGGCAGCAACTTCGCGGCCGGTGTGGTCGTCGAGCGTCTTTTCGGCACGGCCGGCTCGAACATGTTGCGCGCGCTCGTGGTAGTCGTTCTCCTCAGCGCGGTCAGCTCGAACGTGCTGATGGCGCCGCGCGTCCTCTACGCAATGGCCGTCGACGGTTTGTTCTGGCGCGGCGCGCGCGAAGTGAATCGCGGCGGGACGCCCGACATCGCGCTGCTGATCAGCAGCATGCTGGCGGCGGCGTTCATCGTCACGGGGACGTTCGAGACGGTCGTCGCGAAACTCGCGTTTTTCTTCGTCGCGAACTACACGCTCTCGTTCATCACGCTGTTCGTGCTGCGCCATCGCGAGCCGGCCGCGGCGCGCCCGTACCGCGCGTGGGGACATCCGGTCACCACCGGCATCGCGCTGCTCGCGTCCGTCGCCTTTCTCATCGGGGCCGCGGCGAGCGATCCGCGCAGCACGGCATGGGCCTTCGGCCTGTTGTTGCTCAGCGTCCCGATCTACCTGATGATCCGGAAAGAGTAGCCGTCACTTCACGCATCCCATGATCGATCCTCGATTGACGCACGCATCGACGCTTCCTTCGCGCTTCTACACCGACCCTGCCGTGCTCGCGGACGAGCAACGGCTGCTGTTCGGCCGCACGTGGCAGCTCGCCGGGAACGCCGCGCAGGTGCGCGAAGCGGGACAGTTCTTCACCTGCGTCGTCGGCGAGGAGCCGGTGCTCGTGGTGCGCGGAAACGACGGCGAGCTGCGCGCGATGTCGAACGTCTGCCGCCATCGCGCCGGTCCGATTGCGACGGGGGAGGGGAAGCGCCCTGTCCTGCAGTGCGGCTATCACGGCTGGACGTACGCGCTCGACGGGCGGTTGCGCACGACGCCCGAATTCGAAGGGGTCGCCGATTTCGACAAGGCGTCGTGCAGGCTTCCTCAGTTTCAGGTGGGCGTCTGGAACGAGCTCGTATTCGTCAATCTCGACGCGCGTGCCGAGTCGCTCGAAGCGTTTCTCGGCGAGCTGCTCGGCGACATGCCGGCGCACGATTACAGCGGGTTCAAGCTGGCGAAACGGAAGACGTGGGAGCTCGACTGCAACTGGAAGGTCTACGTCGACAACTATCTCGAGGGTTACCACATCCCGATCGTCCATCCCGGCCTGTTCCGCGAGCTCGACTATCCGAATTACCGCACGGAGACGAAGCGGTCGTACTCGATTCAGTTCGCGCCGACGAAGCGGCCGGATCGCATTCGCACGGTCGACGGCGACGATCAGGTTCGCTACTTCTGGATCTTCCCCAACCTGATGCTGAACGTCTACCCCGACAATTTTTCGACCAATCTGATCCTTCCCCTCGGCCACGGACGCACTGCCACCGTCTTCGACTGGTACTTCAAAGATCCGGACGCGTCACGCCGCGAGCTCGACGACACGGTGGCGTTCAGCGACGAGATTCAGATCGAAGACATCGACATCTGCGAAGCCGTCCAGCGCGGCCTCCGCTCTTCGACCTACGACACCGGCCGCTTCTCGCCCCAGCGCGAGAACGGCGTCCACCACTTTCACTGCCTGTATCAGGAGCTGATACGCGCCTCATGACCGAGTGGTTCTACGCAATTGACGGAGTGCAGTACGGTCCCGTCTCCGCCGCCGATCTCCGCCGCTTCCGCGCCGAGGAACGCCTCGCGCCGGAAGACGTGGTTTGGAACGCAGGCCTGCCGGATTGGGTCGAAGCGCGGACGGTTCCCGAGCTTGGTGGCGGCGAACTTCCGTTCTTTGCGGTCGGCGTTCGCAAGCTCGTCGTGATGTACGTGTTGACGTTCGGTCTCTATCAGCTTTACTGGTTCTACAAGCAGTGGTGGACGATTCGCGCGCGGGACGGCGAAGACATCTGGCCGCTCGCGCGCGCGGCGTTCGCCTGGTTCTTCTTCCATGAGCTGGTGAAGGACATCAACGAGGAAGCGCGTGTGACTCGGATCGACGGCACCCTGCCGGTGGGGCGTTTGACGGCGTTGTTCATCATCGCGATGTTGATGAGCCGGTTCGA
>DASVUA010000368.1:0-3173 GCA_036387295.1 Thermoanaerobaculia bacterium
GCTCGTGCCTCGAAGTGCCGCATCACCCAGGCGCCTGAGCGCCCAACGCGCATAAGGCGCGTCTACTCGATCGAGATCTTCCTCAACAAATTGAAATCGGTGAGCATCTGGCCTGTTCCGAGCGCGACGCAGGCGAGCGGATCCTCGGCCAGCGTCACCGGGAGGCCGGTTTCTTCGCGAAGACGGCGGTCGAGGTTCTTCAGCATCGAGCCACCTCCCGCGATGATGATGCCTTTGTCCATGATGTCGGCGGAGAGCTCGGGCGGGGTGCGCTCGAGCGCGACGCGCACGGCTTCGACGATCGTGGCGACCGTCTCGGAGAGCGCTTCGCGGATTTCTTCATCGCTGACGACGAGCGTCTTCGGCACGCCTTCGACGAGGTCGCGGCCTTTGATCTCCATCGTCATCTCGTCGTCGAGCGGGAACGCGGAGCCGATCTCCATCTTGATCTGCTCGGCCGTACGCTCACCGATGAGGAGGTTGTACTTGCGTTTGATGTACTGAATGATCGCGTCGTCCATCTCGTTGCCGGCGACGCGCACCGAGCGCGAATAAACGATGCCGGCCAGCGAGATCACCGCGACGTCCGTCGTGCCGCCGCCGATGTCGACGATCATGTTGCCGGTCGGATCGGTGATCGGAAGGCCTGCCCCGATCGCGGCGGCCATGGCCTGCTCGATCAGGTAAACCTCGGTCGCACCGGCGCGAAGCGCGGAGTCTTTGACCGCCCGCTTTTCGACCTGCGTGATCTCGGAAGGCACGGAGATGACGATGCGCGGCTTCACGAGAAACCGGCGCCCGTGCGCCTTCTCGATGAAGTACTTGATCATCTTCTCGGTCACTTCGAAATCGGCAATTACGCCGTCTTTCATCGGTCGGATCGCGACGATATTGCCGGGCGTGCGGCCCAGCATCTCCTTCGCTTCCTTGCCGACGGCTTCGACGTTGTTGTTGATTTTGTTGACCGCGACGATCGACGGCTCGCGCACGACGATGCCTTTGTTTTTTGCGTACACCAGCGTGTTCGCTGTCCCGAGATCGATCGCCAGATCGTTCGAGAACATCGAGAGAAGCGATTTCACAGCCATTCGGTTTGTCGTTTCCTTAGTTGAGTTCCGTTGTGGGTCCGAAGCGCCCGCGTGCAAAAGGGGGTCCAGATGGGAGGGGCGGGGTGGTTTTTTTTCGCGGCGCCTGACTACTCTTCGACGATCACGGTCTGCGATTCTACCTTCTGATTTCCGGCCGCATCGACCGCTTTGATGACGATCGTGTTGCGCCCGACTTTCGCGACGGCGATCAGTTTCTGAAACGCGCCGCTCGATTCGACGTCGACTTCCTCGTCATTGATGAAGACTGTCGCTCCCGGCTCGGTGGTGCCCGCGATCGTGTAGTACTGCCCGCCGACGTGAAACGGCGTCTTCATCGTGAGCGGCGGCGGGGTGCGGTCGGAGGTCGGCTTCGTGCCGCCGCTGACGCGGAACCTGCGGAACGTCGAGAACGGCCCCGTCTCCCCTTCCGGTCCGATGGCGGCGACGCGCCAGTAGAACGCCCCTTCCGAGGTGACGCGAGCGACGGCCGCGGTCTTGGAGCGGCGCGTGTTGATCTCCTGCGTGGAGAACAGACGCGAGCGCGAGACCTGCAGCACGTAGCCGGTGGCTCCCTCACGCGCGTCCCACATCAGCTGCACTTTGAGCTCGGGGGAGAGCTGGAAGACCTGGTTGTCGCCGGGAGAGAGGAGTGCGGGCGGCATGGCCAGTTGCTTGACCGGGGAGATCGCCCCCTGCGGATTGCTGCTGACTTTCTGGCCGGCGGTCACGCGAACCGCCGGTCCGCCGGCTTCGGGAGCAACCGAGGCGGCGCCGCGGGTGGCCATGATGTCGGACTGCTGCGATTTGTCGACGCCGACCTGCGTCGTCGACTCCGATTCCACGACCACGTGCGTGCCGGGAGTCCGGACGGCGGACGATTCGTTCGCCGTCGCCACCTCGACGGTGCCGACGCGCATCTGCACGGCGTTCGTCTTCTGCGTCGTTCCGGGAGTGACGGCGGCGTAGATCTCGAGGAGCGCGTTCGGCCCGACGGTGTAGAGCGAGCCGTTGGAGAAGATCAACTCCGCGGAGGCGCGGTCGCCGGTCTTGACCCAGTCGCCGTTCACGAGCGGCGTGCGAGGGTCGGCGTTCTTCCACTCGCTCGAGGATGCTTTCTGATATTCGACGTCGCCTTCGACCGTGAGGAACTGCGCGTCGTTCTCGAGCTCGGCGCCGCCGGTGAGCGCGGCGCGGCTGATGGTCTGCGACTCGACGGCCGATTCGCGCGCTTCGAGAAAGCGGGCGGCCTTGAGATGTGCGCGCGCTTCGTCGAGTTTCTGCTGCGCGCGGCCGAACTCGTTGCGATGCGAGTTGAAGTCGGCCGAGGCGGCGAGCGAGTTGAGCGCCTGCCGTGCGTCCGCGATGGCCGACTCGGCGTTCGTCCGCGGATTGCCTTTCTGGTTCTGCCAGAACCAGTACCCGGCGCCGCCGAGCAGAAGCAAAAGCACCACGAGCCCGATCTGCTTGAGCCGGTCGATCGAGATCAGATACCAGTCGATATCCGCGCCGCTTTGTTTTCGTCTCGTGGCCATGAAGGACGGCGACGCGATTTATAGCACGGTTGCCGTGGGGGCGAGTTCGCGGGTGTTTGAGTGGCGGTGCGAGTTGGAGTTTGGAGTTGCCCGTGGACCGTTGCCCGTTGCCCGGGCGTTTTCGCCTGGACATCATCATCTAATGTGATGTGCCTGCCGGACTCGCGCGTTCGCGGCGCTCCTCCGTGCCGCCCCCCGCGAAACCGCCCGGGCAACGGGCAACGGTCCACGGGCAACTCCATCCCGGCCACTCGAAACCAGCAACCCGCAACACGTCAATTGCCAACTCTCCTCGCAACATCGGCCGGGAATAGGTAAACTGCGCCGCTTTTTGTGCAACGGCGATTCGTTCTCAACCTTTCGCCCGAAAGAGATTGATCCATGCTCAAAGTAATGCGTGACAGCTTCCACCACCTGAAGTGGGTTCTGATCGCCGTAGTCGCGGCGTTCATCTTCGGGTTTGTTTTCATCGACATGGGGCTCGGCGTTGGCAACGTCGGCAACGGCCCCGATGCCATCAATTACGCCGCGCGCGTCAACGGCGAGACGATCA
>DASVUA010000369.1:0-3218 GCA_036387295.1 Thermoanaerobaculia bacterium
CGCTATATAGCAGCGACACGCGTAGAGGTAACGAGCAGGCCGAGGAGCAAGCACCGCTGGCCGGGCGCACAACTTGCCACTGAAGCTGAACGCCGGGCTCCTGGCGTGGCCCGGCGGCCGAGCCGCCTCGTTCAGCGCACCAAGCTGCTATCTCCGCTTGCGACATTAGTGCGCAGTGTAGCGCCGTAACACGAGAGACCACTCGCGAAGAAACGTGGGAAGTGTTCGCGGGCTGCGCCGTTCTTTCGCGGCTTTGGGGTCATCGGGTCCCGCGATTCAAACCTGCTGCAACGGACGTCGACTGCGCTGTTACTCGTCCTTCCTGGACTTCGGTGAGATCCGGGGCCCACGGTCGAAGACCTCAACGAGATCGATCACGCGACAGTGCAGGGCTTCGGCCAATCGCAGCAGCATGCCGAGTGTGGGCGTTGTCACGCCTCGCTCTAACTTACTGATGAATTGAAGGTTCGACCGTGACCGATCCGCGAGCTCGGTTTGGGTCAGGCCGCGATCCAGACGGAGTGCGCGCAGGTGCGGACCGAAGATCTCACCTTCGCGGCGGGTCTCTTCCGTCAACGGCTTCTCCTCTTGACAATCGGGCAGGAGCGATTCATCCTATATGGGTAATGCGACTTGGAGGAACCATGGGCCGACCCGCGCGCAACCGCATCCGCCAGAGCTCCATCATCCTCGAACCAGCCGTCATCAACCGCATCCGATCCATCTTCCTACATCACGAGCCGCGCGTCACGATCGCCGACGCGGCGGGCCTCCTCGGGTGGTCGCGCGCGGAGATGAACCGCGCCATTCGCGACGGCGAGATCGAGGTCGTCTCAACCTGCAGCGGCAAGAGGATCGAGCTGCGGGAGCTGGCGGCGTATGCGCTCCAGCAGTGGCCATTGACGGTGATCGAGGAGGCCCTCGGGCGGGATGCGGGGTTGATCCTGCCGCCAGCATTGCGGACGCAGAAACTGACGGTGCGGTTGCCGCGGTATCAGATCGGGGCGTTGCAGGTGCTTGCCGATGACGGCCGGGAATCGGTGGACGCGATGCTGACGCGGATGTTCGATGAGCTGACGGACGTCAATCAGCAGCGGCTCGCGCGGCTCATCCCCGGGCTCGCGGAGGCGAGGACGTGGCCGGAGCCTGCGGCCACTGACCGCGCACTCCAGGTGGTCGATTGACTGAGTGCGAGCACAGGTCACGTGGCGGCGCAGCGCCGTCTGCTTCGGCGTCGCTCCTCACCGAATGTCCCGGATCGCCTCGTCGCGACGCCTCGTATCCGACGCGCGGCGCACACGCGCTCTGTACTCGCACTCAGTGAATCGACCACCACACAACTGACATGGAGGTGATCCCCGATGTCCTCTCCCGTCTCTGATGCGCTCCGCCGGCTTCCGGCGCTCGGTCGTCCGCGGCGCCGGCGCGTCCGGAAAGCGGTGGAACCGCCGGTCGAGGCTCGTAACGAGCCGCAGCCGCGCGCAGCGCGTGCGCCGGATGTCCTCACGCTGTCGTCGCGGCGCGTTACCCGGCGCACCATGCCCGAGGCGGTCGTGCCGTACTTGAGAATGTCGGGGCGGTGGCTCGAGGAGCATGGGTTCGCCATCGGCTCCGGCGTGCAGGTGGTGGTCGAGCGTGGGCGGGTGACGCTGATCAGCACAGCGGTCGACTGAGACGACGAGGGGCCTCCGGCGGCCGGGCCTCGGGCCCGGACCCGTTTCGCAAACGGAAAGGTCGAGGATAGCAGCAGGTTTTTGCCGCCAGTACTGCAATAAATCACGTGACGCGAAAGGTGCCGACAGGCCTGCAGCGGCCCGATCTTCTTATCCGCTCACGACGCCGCGTCGTCTTCGCGCCGTTGCGGCCAGAACGAGAGCACCGCGCCCGCGATCATGAGCGTCATCAGCACGACGCTGACGGGGGAGGAACGCTGCGGGCTGCCGAGCCAGTGAAAGAGGAGCTTGCGGCTCAGCCGCTCCGCGAGAAGCAGAGACAGCATGAAGGGGACGAGGCTCCGGTAGCGCGCCAGGACGAGCATGCAGACGAGACAGACGGTGAACTGCGCGAGGCCGAGCAGCGCGAACAGCGAGACGACAGCACGCGCGGCCGCGGGAGGATACGACGCGAGCGGAATGCCGTCGGTCGTGGCGACGAAGCGGCCGTTCAGAACCGAGTTCACGCTGATCGCCGTCTTCATGAACACGACGGCCGCAAACAGCCAGAGCGCGAGCTTGTGGCCGCCGTAGGTATTGTCGACAGTCGGAGGGAGGAGGCGTTCGAGGAGGCTCCGCCGCTTCGCGCCGCCGGGCGGGAAGTGTGGGAGCTGCGGCGCGTTGGAGATGGACATCGATGGCTCGCAGAAAGGACGAGTCACGGTATCAGAGCCGCGACGTGGGCGGAAACGTCTGCCTTCCCTCCCGCCTTACGGATTGTGCGCAGTGAACCCGTCGGAATCGAACCGCGGGAAACTCGCGCCGGAAGTCTCGGACGTCTTCACCGCCCATACACGCCATGCCGTGGAAGCGTTCGACCTGAATCGAGCGGTACGGTGATTCTCGTTCAGAGCGCAACATCTGCGAGGCCGTTCCGCACCGCGAGCAGCCTTGCGCCGTAAAGGTTCATCCCTGTAAGCCGTGCATGCGCGCGGTGTGCGCCGGACTTCATCACAAGAGCATTGCGGGTGCCGGAGACACGGCCCTAATGTGGCGCTGCAACGTGGACGCGTCAAATCCGCGCATACCCATCACCATCTCACTGAAGTTCGCCACATTGGAGCCCAATGAAATGACTCGAACAATTTTTGCCCTGCTTCTGGTTCTCGCACAATTTCCTCTTGCCGCGGCGCCGCGCCGGCGCGCCGTGCAGCCTCCGCCACCGTATGTCGTGCCGTCTGCCATCGTGACAGCGGCCCAGCAGGCGGCGCAAGCAGCCGTGGCGGCGGGCGTTCCGGCGGTTCAGATCGCGGTGTCGCATCACGGTCGCGTCATCTATTCAGAAGCATTCGGGATGGTCAACAGAGAGAGCGCGACTGCCGCAACACCGCGATCGTTACTGCAAATCGCCTCACTGACGAAGCAATTTACGGCAGCGGCGATTCTCCGCCTCGCCGAACGCGGGGCTCTGACACTCGACGATCCGGTCGAGAAGTACCTGCCCGACTTCGACCCTCGAGGAACGAAAATCACACTGCGGCACCTCCTCAACCACACTTCGGGGAT
>DASVUA010000370.1:0-1860 GCA_036387295.1 Thermoanaerobaculia bacterium
CGGCGGGCTCTTAGCCCGCCGACGCTGATCAACGGCCGGCGGGCTAAGAGCCCGCCGCTCCACCAGTACGACGGGTTCCCGTAGCATCACGGCGGGCTAAAGCCCGCCGCTCCACTTCGAGCCGTTCACGAACGCGACTGCGTCGTCTCTCGTCTTTACTTCTCCTCGCACCTGCGCTTCGAGCAGCGCGCGGATTCGCGTGCCGAGCTCTTTTCCTGGCTCGAGGCCGGTGAGGTGGGCGAGCTCTTCGCCGTTCAGCAGCGGCTTGATCGCAAAGTCCGGCCAGTCGAGTGGCTCGCCTGCGACGAGCGGCGGGAGTTGTCGGGCGATCGTTTCGCCGGCGTCGTACAACGCCAGGCGGTCGTGCTGCTGCATCAACCGCTGCAGCGTGAGGACCTCGCGCGTCAGCGTCGCGCTCCAGCGCCAGCGCTCGCTGTACGCACGCGGATCGTCGACGAGCAACGTGTACGCCGCGGCAACCGACAGGTCGTCGCCTGGAGCCTCGCGGAAAGAGAGCCCGAGAGCCTCGGCGAGGTTCGTCTCGCGCAACAACGTCAGCGCGCGGCGCAACTGCTGGGAGGAAAAGATCACCGACAGCTCGTACGTCACCCGTTCCGGTGCGACGTCGAGGATGCGCGACGCGCGCGTGCGGATCGCCTCGAGCGTCGCCCCTTCGATCTCGAAACCGTACTTCACCGCCATCCGCACGCCTTTGAGAATCCGCAGCGGATCGTCGTCGAAATTCGAGGCGCGGACCATCCGCACGAGCCCCGCCGCGAGATCGTCACGGCCACGGTTCGGATCGAGCAGTTCGTTCGATTCAAGATCGATTGCCATCGCGTTCAACGTGAAATCGCGCCGCGTGAGGTCGACGTTGAGATCATGCTCGAGCAGCTCGGCAAAGTCGTACATCGCATCGCCGTCGACGACGCGATACGCGGTGAGATGGTCCTCGCCGCCGAGTCGGATCACCCGGTCGCGGATCTTCTTCGCGGCGGCATGCGGATCGATGGAGGCAACGTCGACGTCAGCGGGCTCACGTCCGAGAAGCAGATCGCGGATCGCGCCGCCGACGACGTAATTGCCCGCGCCGAGGCGCGAGAGCTTCGGAAAGCGGCGCGTCAGCTCATCGCGCCACTGCACATCACGCAACATCATTGGCGAGAATGCCGATCCCTTCGATCTCCACCTCCACCCGATCGCCGGCGTTGAGCGAACCGACGCCGGCAGGTGTCCCGGTGAGGATGATGTCGCCCGGCATCAGCGTCATGTGCTCGCTGACGTACGCGAAGAGCACATCGCACGGAAAGATCATCTGCGACGTGCGTCCGTCCTGCTTCACCTCGCCGTTCACGCGCGCGACGACGCGGAGATCGGACGGATCGAGATCGGTCTCGATATGCGGGCCGACCGGGCAGAAGGTATCGAAGCCCTTGCCGCGCGTGAACTGCACGTCTTTGCGCTGCAGATCGCGCGCGCTGACATCGTTGGCGCAGGTGAAGCCGAGAACGTAGTCGCGCCAGTCTTCGACGTGCACCCGTTTCGCCTCGCGCGCCACGACGATCGCAAGCTCTGCTTCGTGATGCACGAGCTGCGACTGCGCAGGAAGAACGATCGTCCCGCCCGGCGCGAGGAGGGCGCTCGGCGGCTTCAAAAACAGCAGCGGCTCGCTCGGCGGCTCATTGCCGAGCTCTTTCGCATGATCGGCGTAATTGCGTCCGATGCAGACGATCTTGGTCGGAGTGACCGGCGGGAGCAGCGTCGCGCCTTCAGGCACCTCGGATGCCTGCGCGATGCGGCCGCGGTGGAGGAAGCGGTAGATCTTCATTGCGGGCGGATTGTAGTGCGGCGCGGGATGGG
>DASVUA010000371.1:0-7792 GCA_036387295.1 Thermoanaerobaculia bacterium
CCGCTCCTCCTCCTACACGCCGTTCCCGTCGGCGCGGCGCACGCCGCTCACCCGTGCGTCGCGCCCGGCGGTCTTCTTCGAACGAGCCTCAGGCGGAACGCCGCGCCGCGAGAAACTCCCCGACTTCTTCCACGCTTTTCGTGTTGAAGATGTGCTTCGCGGAGAGGCCGCCTTTGCGCGCTACCCATGTCCCGGTGATCACGGCGTTGTACTCGCCGATCGAGTGTGCATCGGGATTGATGCTGAACATCACGCCGCGGTCGACGGCGCGATGGATGTGGCGCCAGTCGAGATCGAGCCGGTTCGGGTTGCCGTTGATCTCGATCATCACGCCGCGCTCGCCCGCCTTTTCGAAGATGCGGTCGAAGTCGACCGTGTAGCCCTCGCGGGCGAGCAGCTTGCGGCCGGTGAGATGTCCGATGAACGTGACGTTCGGGTCGTCCATCGCACGCAGAATGCGATCGGTCATCTCGTCTTTTTCCATCTTGAAGTTCGAGTGAACCGACGCGATCACGAAGTCGAGTTTCGACAGGACCTTCGGACCGTAGTCCATCGTTCCATCCGGCAGGATGTCGGCTTCGGTGCCGCGGAAGACGCGCATCGGCGCGACTTCGGGCTCGTGGCGCGCGATCTCGGCGTGCTGCTCTTTCAGACGATCTGGCGTGAGCCCGCCGGCGTAATACGCGGCCGGCGAGTGGTCCGACATGCCGACGTACTCCCAGCCGCGCTGCTGCGCGGCGGAGAGCATTTCCTGCACGCTGTTGCGGCCGTCGGAGAAGGTCGTGTGCACGTGAAACGTGCCGCGCAGGTGCGCGAGCTCGACGAGCTTTTTGCGCGTCTTCCTCTGCAGATCCTCCGCGTTCTCGCGGCGCTCCGGCTCGACGTACGCGATCTCGGCTTTCTTGAAGACGTCGCGTTCGTCTTTTGCTTTCGCGATCTTGCCGAACGCTTCGACGAATTCGCTGCTGCCGGTGGTGCGCAGCATCACCGAGCCGAATTCGCCCGGCGCGGCGAAGTGGAAGAGCACCGGCACTTCGCCCCGCGCGATGCCGCGAAACGTCGTCTGGTCGAGCTCTTCGACCTCGCCGACCATGTCGCCGAGGCGCGCGCTGACGGCGGCCGGCTTCTTCGTGGCGACGACGATGTTGACGTTGCGGATGACTTCGAGGCGGCGACGCACGCTGCCCGACACCTCGGCGTCTTCGATTTCCTCGATGTCGATCAGGCGCTCGCGAATCAGCTCGCCGACTTCGATGCCGACCGGCAGGAGGAACTGCGATTCGCGCATCCGCGCGAATTCGATGCCTTTGAGGATCTGCTCGGTCGTCTTCGCGCCGAAGCCTTTCAGCTTCGTGATCCGTCCGCTGCGGGCCCCTTCTTCCAGATCGTCGATGGACGCGATGCCGAGCTCGGAGTAGAGCACGCCGATTTTCTTGAGCCCGAGGTGCGGAACGCGCAGGAGCTCGAAAATGCCCGGCGGGTATTGCGCGCGCAGCTCCTCGAGATACGGCGAGCCGCCGGTGCGCACGATCTCCTCGACAACCTGGCCGGTGGCCTTGCCGACGCCGGAGACGTCCTTGAGCGCCCCCGATTCGACGACCGCAACGATGTCGTCCTCGAGGTTCTCGATCGCGCGAGCTGCTTTCTCGAACGCGCGGGCTTTGAACGGATTCGGATCGCTCAACTCGATGTAACGCGAGATCTCGTCGAGCATGCGGGCAACGTTGAATTTATCCATGGTTTTTGAGGCGCTTGGGCGCGGAGGCGCGGAGGCGCGTGGGTGGTGATTCTACGCAGGTCGTGCGTTTCATGTGGAGTGCGGCGACGAGGAGTCGCCGCTGTGCACTGAAGGGCTTGTTGCGTTGCATTCGCCGCTCGCGTAGCGCGTGATCAGTTTGGAGTGCGGTGGCAGAGCCACCGCTTTCTCGAGCGCCTCTGCAGCGGTATGTAGAAAGCGGCGGCTTTGCCGCCGCACTCCAAACTGAACTCGCTTCCTCCAAGCGCCTCAGCGCCTCCGCGCCTAAGCGCCTCCGCGCCTAAGCGCCTCCGCGTCAGCGAAGCGCCTATCATTTGCCTCATGAACAATACCGATCGTCTCGTCGTCGCCGTCGATCTGTCTGAGCGGGACGACATCCTGCGCCTCGTGGAGACGCTGCGGGGCAGCGTCGGAGTTTTCAAGCTGGGGCTGCAGGCGTTCATCGCGAATGGGCCTTCGATCGTGCGCGAGGTCGTGGCGACGGGGGAACGGGTGTTTCTCGACCTGAAGATTCACGACATTCCGAACACGGCAAAGCATGCGATCGCGGAGGCCGCGGCGCTCGGCGTTTCGATGACGACCGTGCATACCGCGGGGGGCGAGTCGATGCTCCGCGCCTGCACGCACGACGCGATGCTGGTGCTCGGCGTCACGGTGCTCACGAGTCTTGCCGAAGCCGACCTGCTGCAGATCGGGATGGGTGGAAATCCGGTCGACAACGCCGTGCGGCTCGCGCGGCTCGCACAATCCTCGGGGTTGCGTGGTGTGGTCGCTTCGCCGCTCGAGATTGCGCCGATTCGCGAGGCATGCGGCGCCGGCTTCACGATTCTCACGCCGGGGATCCGGCCGGCGGGATCGGACGCCGGCGATCAGCGCCGGACGATGACGCCGCGCGAGGCGATCGCGGCGGGAGCCGATTACATCGTGGTGGGTCGGCCGATTACGAGTGCGGCCGACTCGAGGTCGGCCGCACTGAGAATCGTCGAAGAGATGGGATCGTAGCCGTCAACGGCCGACCGAGCGGCGGCGCGGCGTGGTGCAGTTCGAGCCGGGGCCGGAAAAGAACATTGGACGTGCAGCGAACTGCCTGCGCTGGCCGAGCGAGTCGGTTGCGACAGCGCGGAGCGTGTACTCGCCGCGCGCGGTCTGGTCGAGGTTCACGTTGACACGCCACATCGTCACCGGCGTGGGCGACGAGACGTCCCAGCGGAGCGGTCCGCCGAGGGTCGCCGCGCCGAGGGCAGTGTTGTTGAGGAACAGTTCGACGTTCACGATCTTCTGCGGCCCGGTGACCCAGCCGCGCAGCTCGGCACCGTTGCAGGTGAGGTGCAGCGGGCTGTCGAGCTCGATGCGGCCGTTTGCGATTCCACACGAGCCCCAGCTCTGCAGGCCGGTGCGCTCGCCGATCACGTAGACGTTGTTGCCGATGGCGACCGGGTTGTGCTTCACCTCGTCGTCGGTGGTGAACGTCACGTCCTCGTACACGCGCTCGACCGAGCCCTCGTACTGCGGAATGCGGAAGTCGAAGACGTCGAACGCGATCGTGCGCGCTGCTTCGAGCGTCATCGGATCGACCTCGTCGATGAGCGTCACGAAGCGGCTGGTCGCTTCGTCGTACCAGGCGTTGCGGCTGAAGCGAATCGGGTTCGCGCGGTCGATCGTCAGGTACCAGGGAAGCGACAGGAGCGAAACGCGCTCGAAGAACGGCGCCATGCCGGGACGGACGGTGTAGATGTCGTAGTAGGTGTCGTTGCCGACAGCGAGGAAGTTCGTGCCGTTCGTGACCAGCCAGCGGCCCTGGCGATCGTTGACGTTCGCGATCTCGACCGGCGCGGCGGGGTTGGTGACGTTGAACGCGAGCACCGCTTCTTCCGTCACGGCGACGAGCGTTCCGCCGATGAAGGCGAGGTCGTTGATGCCGCGGTAGCTGGCCAGCGGAAAGGAGCTGATGGCCCCGACGCGAATCGGATTCGTGAGGTTCGTAATGTCGACGATCTCGATTGCGTTCTGGCATTGCCCGGAATTGTGCGGCGCCGGGTAGCAGGGAAGATCGGTCGCGGGGAAGAGTCCGGCCAGACGGTTGCCGCTGATGGTGAGCCGGCGATAGTTGAAGCCGGGGGCGCGATGCACGAGCACGGGAGCCGTGCCGCCCGCGCGAACGTTGCGGAGGTCGAAGATCTCGAGACCCGCCTCGCTGCTGACGTAGAGGAAGCCGTTCGAGAACGCCACGCCGCCTTCGGTGTTGCGGCCGGCGAGAGAGCCGATGAAGTCTTCGCGGGCGACCTGCAGGTTGCCGACGTCATTGACGGTGTACGTCGTGAGCACCTGGCCGCGGAGCGCGTAAACGAGGCCGTTCGAGCGGAACACGCCGTGAGGCGACAGGCCGAAATCCGACGAGGGGGGCGTCGTGCCTGCGAGCGAAAGCGGGCAGTTGCCGGCCAGTAGTGTTGCAGTGGAGAAGAGGGAAACGACGACCAGGACGATCCGTGACCAAACGCGCATTCAAGCCTCCCAGAAACACACCCATGACGCCCGCTTTGCTCACGCGGCGAGGCGTCTCACCGATACGCGGACACCGCGCTTCGGGTCAGCGCGGCCGCCGCTCCAAAGAGCTGATTGAGTCCGTTCAGCCGCGTAGTGTGGCCCACATGAGGGTTTTTTTGCAATGCCGGCCGGATCGCATCGAACGCGCGCGTGTCCGTGTATCATGCTCAACGACCCGCCGCAGGACCGCGCGTATCGGGAAACATGACGCCGGGCTGTGTGTTCGGGTAGTGAGTAGATACGTATGCTCGACGGTCATGTCCTGGTTCTGAATCGCGTGTTTCAGGCCGTACAGATCACGTCCGTACGACGCGCTCTGACGCTCCTGTACAAGGGACAGGTTCGCGCAGTCGACTCCGAGTACCGGACGTACGACTTCGAGAACTGGATGGACATCCCTGTACAGCCGAGCGACCACTTCGTGGTGACGCCCAGCCGCAACATCCTCATCCCGCACGTCGTGCAGTTGCTCGTGTTCGACCGCCTTCCGCGGCAGGAAGTGAAGTTCTCGCGCGGCAACATCTATCTGCGCGACCAGAACCGCTGCCAGTACTGCGGCAAGAAGTTTCCGTCGTCCGAGCTCTCGCTCGATCACGTGATCCCGATCTCGCGCGGCGGCAAGTCGACCTGGGAGAACGTGGTCTGCGCCTGCCTTCCCTGTAACGTCCGCAAAGGCAACAAGCTCCTCGGCGAAAGCGAGATGCGCCTGCGCCGCGTTCCGGTGCGGCCGAAATGGCATCCGCTGCATCGCCTGCAGGGGCGCACCTATCCGGAGATCTGGAAGAACTTCCTCGACCAGGCCTACTGGAATGTGGAATTGAAAGAGTGATTTCCGGAGGCAGTTGCTTGTGAGGCAGTTGCGAGTTGCCGGTTGCGAGTTGCCAGGGCTTTTTCGCCTGGACGGCCGGCGCGGGTAACCCGCCCGCCTAAGAGGCCCTGGCAACGGGCAACTGGTAACGGGCAACTCGCAACCGCAACCTTAGTAGGCGGAATCCTTCCCTCCTCCGCGAGCACCACGCCCTGTCCGGCTGAGCCGGGAACACCTCTTGCTATTCCCGCAACTGGTGTACCGCTCTGTCCAGATGAGAACGACAAGTTGGGAGTGGCAGTTATGACGTTGGTGAACTCTCTCTGCGCGGAGATCAGCGTGTTTCAGGGTGTAGGCGAGTCGACCGGAGTGTTCGTGGAACGGAGTGCGATTCGAGGGAAAAAGGGGCTGTGCAAATCGATGCGCGACCTCGCCATCAAATCGCGCGTGCTCGGCGACGGTTACTACTACATCCCGGTCGATCTCTGGCCGAAGGCCAAAGAGCCGATCGTCGTGCACAAGCACGATTGGACCGTCATCAGCTCGATTCCTCGTACCTCTCGCGCGGTCAAGAAGCGGCCTGTCGCAGTCGAATAGCCGCGCGGGTATGCCGCATGCAGTTTTCGCTCGCTCGAACGGAATGTCTTTTTCGGAGTGAATCAATGAAGGTTTTGAAGGTTGCACTGATCGCGCTCGCGATCGCCGCGCCCGTTTACGCGCAGAATGAAGAAGGCCCGGGTCAGGCGCAGGGCGCCGCCGTCGATACGACGGGCAAGGGCTACACGGCTGCATATGTCATCGAGACGTCGACCAAGAAGGTGCTGTTCGCGGAGAACGAGCACCAGATGTTGCCGACCGCTTCGATGGCCAAGATGATGACGCTCCTCATCGCGATGGAAGAGATTCGCGAAGGGCGTCTGAAGTACGAGTCGCCGGTCACGATCTCCGCGCGCGCCAGCAAGATGGGTGGCTCGCAGGTGTATCTGCGCGCCGGCTCGGTCTGGCCGGTCAAGAACCTCATCATCGCGACGAAGGTGCAGTCGGCGAACGACGCGGCGACGGCTCTCGCGGAGAAGATCGCCGGCTCGCCCGAAAACTTCGCCGATCTGATGAATCAGCGTGCGCAGGAGCTCGGCCTCACGCACTCGAAGTTCTACGATCCGCACGGCCTGCCGAATCCGACCAATCCCGAGATGGTCGACTCGATGTGCCCGCACGACCTGGCGATTCTCGGCATGGAGTTGATGAAGCACCCGTTCATGCGCAAGCTCGGCGTGGTCGCCGAGATGCCGTTCCGCAACGGCACGCTCGAGCGGATCTACAATCCGAACCATCTCGTCAATCCGCGTAAGGCGAATTACATGGAAGACGCGACCGGCATCAAGACCGGCTACACCGCGAAGGCGGGGTACTGCGTCACCGCATCCGCCGAACGGAACGGGATGGAAGTCGTCGCCGTGATCATGGGCGCCAAAACCGGCGGCGGTCCGAACGGCTCGTTCGCCAATGCCGGACGGCTGATGAACGACGCGTTCGTGAACTGGCGCATGGCGACGCCCGCGAAAAAAGGGGCGGTGGTCGGACAGGCGAACGTTGCGAAAGGGGCGGCTGCGACCGTTCCCGTCGTCGCGGGGCAGGACGTCACGGCATTCGTGAAACGTGGCCAGGAGCGCAACGTGAAGGTCTCGTTCACCGGCGGCGGTACGCTGACCGCGCCTGTGAAGAAAGGGCAGCCGGTCGGCACGATCGTCGTGCAGAGCGGCAACGAGGTCCTCGCCAAGATCCCCGGCGTCGCCGGTGCGGACGTCGGCAAGCAGGCCTGGTGGAAAGCGTTCTGGCCGTTCTAGCTTTTTAGCGCATCGGCGCTTTGATAGCGGCGTTGGGCGTTGGGCGTAAGGCGTTCGGGGCGTCACTGCGATTCAGGCAGTGACACCCAAACGCCGGAAGCCCAACGCGCAACGCCTTTTTTAGTCGAACAGCACGCGCCGCCCGACGATCCGCGCGCCGCGCGCGAGCAGCGTCAACGCTTCGACATACGCCGCGTGCTCCTCGACCAGGATGCGTGCGCTGAGCGTTTCTGCGGTGTCGTCGTCGCGCACAGCCACGGTGCGTTGCACGAGGATCGGGCCGGCGTCGAGCTGCTCGTCGACGAAGTGCACCGTACATCCCGACACTTTCACTCCGTGCGCGATGGCCTGAGCCTGCGCGTCGATGCCGGGGAATGACGGCAGGAGGGAAGGATGGATGTTCACGATGCGATTGCGCCAGCGCGCGATGAACGTCGGGCCGAGGAGGCGCATGTAGCCGGCGAGCGCGATGTAGTCCGGCTGCGCCCGTTCCAGCACGCGCATCACGGCGTCTTCGTGGACGGCGCGGTTGGGGAACGTTTTGTGGTCGAGCGTGTAGGCGTCGTATCCGTACTCACGTGCGCGCTGGATTCCCGGCGCGTCGGGACGATTGGAGATGACGCAGACGATCTTCGCGTCGAGCGCACCGCGCTGAACCGCTTCGTGAATGGCCTGAAAGTTCGAGCCGCGCCCCGAAAGGAGAATCGCGAGACGCACGGCTAAGCGATCCCTACTCGATCCACGACGCGAATCCGGTCGGCGGCACGTCGTAGACGACTTTGCCGGAGCCCTTCACCACGTTGCCGATGAAGTAGAACTTCTGGTCGATCTGCACGA
>DASVUA010000372.1:0-2946 GCA_036387295.1 Thermoanaerobaculia bacterium
GGGCGGCAGGCTCGCGGCGCGCTCGAACAGCGGCGCCGGCGCGAAGTTGCGGGCGACGTACGCCCGCTCGTCCTCGATGCCCGCCGCGGCGGGAAAGGGATTCATAAAGTGCGCGTTGTGCGCCGCCGCGACGATGCCGCCGCGGATCGTGAACGCGGCCACGAGCGCAATCGCAACCGCTCTTCGCTCGAACGACTCGAGCACCGCGCCGGCGACGACGATCGTCGCCGCGACGGCGGGTAACAGCAATCGCATCGCGGCGGTGAACGGGAGGAACATCGCCCACATCGCAACGACCAGCAGCGCGGCTGCACGCCGGCTGCGCAACGCGACGGCAACGAGCACGAGCAACAGCACTCCGCCCACGTCTTCGTCGAGTGTCTGCGGCCGGAGGAAGTAGCCGCTCCAGACCGTCCACCACGAAGCGCCCGCGTCGCGGCTCCACGCGCTGATCACTTCGGTCGCGCGGTGGGCCTGCGAGGCGAGCGGATAAATCGGATTGCCGGTCCGCAGCGCGTTCGTCACGTACCACGGCGACATCACGGCGAGCGCGAGCAGCGTGCCGGTGGCGAGCTGCCGCCACGCTCGCGTGCGGACGATCGTGACGAGGAGCGCGACGCCGATCGGAATCGCGGCGACCAGCGCGTTGTACTTCACCGCCGCCGCGAGGCCGAGGCAGGTCAGCGCCAGTGCCGGAGCAGCGTTGCAGGTCGCGAGGACCGCCGCCGCGAGCGCAAAAAGCAGCGAGAGATCCGACCACGACCAGCCGGCCACGATCGCCGCGGATGGAAGCGCCGCGAGCAGCAGCGCGGCGTCGAATCCGGTACGTGCGCCGAGGCGGCGCGCGATCGCCGCGGCTGCGACGAGGCAGAGGAGGAAGAAACCGAAGTGAACGAGTTGCGCCGTGACGCCGCTCGCGTCGACGGCCAGCGCGGCGACGTACAGCGTCGAGGTAGCCGAGGGGTAGAACGAAGCGCTGTTCGCCGGATCGACGCCCCACGCACCGGCACGCAGCGTGAGCTCCGGAAACCGAAGGTGATAGATCAGCGCATCTTTCGAAACGGCGGGCGCGAGCGCCATCGCCAGCGGCGCGAGGAGCAGCAGCAGAATGGCCACCGTTCGCCACTCGAGCGGCAGGCGCATCGCCGCGAGCTCGCGCAGCGTCTCGCGGCCGCGTCCGGCGAATGCGGCGAGCGCGAGCGCCGCCACGATGAGGAGCGTTCCGGACGGCGTCAGCAGCGCCAGCTCGCCGGCCCAGCGAAGCACGAACTGCAGGACGGCGAACCCCGCCGCGACGCGCAGCAGCAGACGCTCGCTCGCGTCCGGCACGGCGACCTTCGCGAGCAGCCGCGCGCCGAGCGCGTCCATCAGAAGGAACAGCGCCGCGGCGAAGGCGATGCGCCCGCATTGCACGGCGAGGTGGCTGAGCAGCGAAGCGTCGAGCACTCCGGCGAGTCTATCGCGGCGCTTTTCGGGCGTCGCCGCGTAACCACGCGCGCGGGTCGCTCGTAAACTACGTGCACATGCGCGCCCTTACCTCGATCCTTGTCTTCGTATTCTCGTTTTCCGCCCTGGCTGAGACCGTTGTGTTCCGCGACGTGAATGTCGTCTCGATGACTTCGCCGAAGATCGCGGAGAAGCAGACCGTCATCGTCCGCAACGGCAAGATCGACGCGATCGTCAAAGCAGGCGCCGCCGTTCCGGAAGGAGCGACCGTCGTCGACGCGTCCGGCAAGTACCTCATGCCGGGCCTCGCCGAAATGCACGGCCACATCCCGCCGCCGAATGCGCCGAAGAACCTGCTCGACGACGTTCTCTACCTCTACCTCGCAAACGGCATCACCACCGTGCGCGGCATGCTCGGCCACGACGGGCAGCTCACGCTGAAGCAGTATCAGCAGGAGGGGCAGCTCGAATCGCCGAACCTCTACGTCGCCGGCCCGGCGCTGAGCGGCCAGGCGGTGAAGTCGCCGCAGGACGCGATCGACAAGGTTCGCGCGATCAAGAAGGAAGGGTGGGACCTGGTCAAGATCCAGGAAGGGCTGACGCTCGAGGAGTACGACGCGGCGGCGAAAACGGCGAAAGCAGAAGGCATCCGTTTCGCCGGACACGTGCCGGACAGCGTCGGCGTGCTGCACGCGATCGAGATGGGGCAGGAGACGTTCGATCACATCGACGGCTATGTCGAATACGCCGCGCCGAACGGCAAGATCGATCCGAAGAAGCTGGCCGATCTGGTGAAGCGCTCGAAGGCCGCGGGCGTCTGGATCGTGCCGACGTCGGCGCTCTGGAAGGTGCTGTACAACGGCATTCCGCTGGAGACGCTGCGCGCGTATCCGGAGCTGAAGTACGTGCCGTCGCAGGCAGTCGACACCTGGGCGCGCATGTACAAGAGCCGCGCGAACGATCTTTCGGAAGAGCAGGTGAAGACGATCATCGCGAACCGCACCGCGGTGCTGCGCGCGCTGCACGAAGGGGGCGTCCGCATCCTCATGGGGACAGACGCGCCGCAGCAGTTCAGCGTTCCCGGATATTCGCTGCATCGCGAAATGCGCGAGATGGCGGAAGCGGGGATGTCGAACTACGAGATCCTCAAGAGCGGCACCGCGAATGTCGGGGAGTACTTCAAGAAGCAGGATTCGTTCGGCACGATCGAACCGGGCCGCCGCGCCGATCTCGTGCTGCTGAACGGCAACCCGCTGGCCGATCTCGCGAACGTTGACAAGATCGAAGGCGTGATGATCCGCGGCCGCTGGTACTCCCGCGAGGCCATCGACACACGGCTGGCGAAGATCGAAGAAAAGTACAAGCGGTGAGGGGAACAGCGGGGGTTGAGGCGCTTTAGGCGCGGAGGCGCCTGGGTGCTGCTTCGCGACGAACTTTCGTTTCGTTCTGGTGGAGCGGCGGGCTTTAGCCCGCCGATTGATGCTCGGCGGGCTAAAGCCC
>DASVUA010000373.1:0-3005 GCA_036387295.1 Thermoanaerobaculia bacterium
ACGCGCGTCCTTCGGCTTCGACCTGCAGGCGCGCGCCGTTCGGCCATTCACTCCACGTCCGGACGACGCCGCGCGCGGGGCTGAACGCCGGTTGCCTGATGAACGCGGTGCCGCGGCTGAAGCGGCCGCTGGCGAGTTGCTGGACGAAATCGTCCGCGTCGCGAATCGTCGCGAGCTGGTCGGCAAAGTAGTAGCGCGGGTAGTGTTTCCCTTCGACCCAGCGCACCGGTTCGATGTCGCGCACGTTGCCGCGTGCGAGCGCCTGCGCGTCGTTCGCATTGCGGTGCACGCCGACGTACCAGATGTTCGACATGGCGGCGATCGAATCGAGCCAGACGCGCGGATTGCGCCGCAGGAGTGCCCACGATGCTTTCGTGAATTCGTCCGTCGGGTGGAGGACCGTGAGGTCGTAATCCGCTTCGTGCACGGTGCGCAGGCCGAACGTCGACGGGATCACGGGCGGCATGTCGTTGCGGCGCACCCAGTACAAGTCGTTTCCGACGTTGCCGTACGCCTGCGCCGCTTTTCCTTTGCCGCCCCACGTCGCGAAATGAAAGAGCCGATATTCGTGGCGATTTTCGGGAAAGCGTCGCGCGATGGCGGGTGGGTCGTAGAACGCCGCCGGCATGCGAGGTGTGAGCTCCGGCACGAGCGAGGCGAATTCGAGGAAGGTGAACGCGCCGATCGCGGCGAGCCAGAGCGGCTCGCGCATGCGGGTGACGTTGCGCAGCAGGATCGCGAGCGCGAGCGCGCTCGCCGCGGCGACGAGCCAGCTTCGCCGCAACGGTTCGACGAGCGGAACGAAATTGCGCCACGACTCGAGCGCGAAGAAGCGGCGGAAGAGCGGCTCGTACCACGGCGTGAAGGTGAGCAGCAGTGCGGCCGCGGCGACAGCGGCGACGGCGCCGGCGACCGCGATGCTGCTTCGGCGCACGCGCTCGTCGCCGCGCAGGAGGCGGTCGAGCATCATCGCGCCGAAGATCACCAGCGCGAAGACGCCGAGCAGCGTGAACTTTTCGGCGTAACGCGAGGCGCGTGCGATGCCGAGGTCGTAGAGGATGCGCAGGAGCGGCGTGAAGTCCCCCGC
This sequence comes from Thermoanaerobaculia bacterium, assembly GCA_036387295.1. GTDB lineage: Bacteria > Acidobacteriota > Thermoanaerobaculia > Gp7-AA8 > Gp7-AA8 > QHVT01. Next base: position 1,088 of record DASVUA010000373.1, read on the forward strand.
GGCGAGAAGCGTCGACGTGACGCCGATGGTGACGACGAGCGCCGCGCCGCGCGCCCGCGCGAGCAGCCCCGCGGTGGCGAGCACGGTGATGGCGAGGCCGGAGTAGATGCTGAAGTAGAACGGTGTCTGCGCCTGGCCGTACAGCGCGGTGGCAAAGTAATGGCGGTAGCTTTCGGGCGTCGCGGAGCCGAGAAAGTGCGGATAGAACAGTTCGCCGAGGCGCTGGAAGGGGGTGCTCCAGAGCGAGACCGTCGAGAAGGGGATCCCGCGCGCACGGACCGAGTCGCCGAAATGGTCGAGCGTCGGCAGCACCTGCACCGCGGCGACGAGCAGCGCGGCGAGCGAGATCGCGCCGACCAGCGCGACATTTCGCGCGATCCGTTTCGCTCCGCCGTCACGCGTCCCTCGGTAGACCGCGTACATGCCGAGGAGGAGGCCGGTCTGGAATGCGGTGGTCGGCTCGCCGACCACGAGCTGGACGCCGAGAAAGAAGGCCGCCAGTGCGAAGGAGATCCGGCGGCCGTGCTGCAGAAAACGGCGCGTGTAGAGACAGGTGAGCGGCAGCCAGGCGACGCTGAACAGAATCGGGAAGAGGTTCAACATCGAGCAGGTGATGCCGCCGACGCCGAACGAGAGCGCGCCGAAGACGGCGGCAGGGCGTTTCAGCTCGAGGTCTCGCAGCAGCGCGTACATCGCGAACGAGACGATGTAGATGTGGACGAGGGCGAGGAGGTGAAACGCGTAGCGAAAGTTCGGCAGGAGGATGAGCCAGGTGAGCGGATAAAACACCTCGTGCTCGGGGTTCGCGGCGATCGGCTGTCCGGCGGAAAAGTAGGGATTCCAGTAGGGAAAATGGCCGTCCAGCACGATCTCGCGCAGGATCTTTTTGGCGGGGTAGTAGTAGCTCGAGACGTCGCGCGCGTAGAAGGTGTTGAAGCCTGCGAGGACGTCGATGAAGAGAAGCGTGGGGACGAGCGCGAGGATCGCGTACGCGATGAGATCGTGCCGCCGCGTTTCAGTCACGGCGCAATCATGCACCCGCGGGCGCGGTGGTCGTCGCCGGCGTGCGATCGCGGAAGATCGGGTGGCTCCAGATCTTCTTCTTGTGCAGCTTGTAATAGATCATCGTCTTCAGGATCGCGAGGCCGTACCGCGCGCCGCGCCAGAAGCCGACCTGCGAGGCTTCGTCGAAGTAGCGGGTCTGGATCGGCACTTCGCGGATGCGCAGCCCTTTCGCCACGCCCTGCGCGATGATCTCGGTGTCGAAGACGAAGTCGTCGGAGTTCGCTTCGAAGTTGACGGTCTCGAGGTAGCGCTTCGAGTAGGCGCGGAAGCCGGAGTGGTATTCGGAGAGGTAGACGTAGAAGGTGGCGTTCTCGACCATCGTGAGAAAGAGGTTGGCGAAGTATTTCCACTTCGGCATGCCGCCTTCGATGGGACGTCCGCCGAGCATGCGCGAGCCGAAGACGGCGTCGCATTCGCCGCGCAGGAGCGGTTTGACGAGCTCGGGGATGATCTTCGGATCGTACTGATGGTCGGGGTGAACCATGACCATGATCTCGCCGTCCATCTCGTCGATGGCCGTGCGATAGCACGTTTTCTGGTTGCCGCCGTAGCCGCGGTTTTTCTGATGGACGACGGTGCGCAGGCCGAGCTCGCGCGAGAGCTCGACGGTGCGGTCTTTGGAGACGTCGTCGACCAGGAGGATCTCGTCGACCCAGTCCTGCGGAATGTCGTCGTACGTGGCCTGCAACGTTCGTTCGGCGTTGTAGGCAGGAAGGACGGCGATGACTTTTTTCTCGTGCAGCGGCATGCGGGCGCGCGAGGATAGCACGGGGTCGTCACGTGTTGCAGGAACGACGGGGGCGCCTGTGGGACGTGTGGCCATGCGGCCCCGCTGGAGGCGCTGTCGTCGATC
>DASVUA010000374.1:0-10587 GCA_036387295.1 Thermoanaerobaculia bacterium
CGTCAACCCTTAGTAACTTGACCATAAAGTGCCTTGATCTCATGCGATCTGCAGTTAGACAATCCACGTACACCCGGAGAGGTGCACTGGATCTCTTGTGCATTTCTTTATCTACAACCCGTATTCAATTGTCAAAGAAACGGCAGGGCCGATGCCCTGAAAACTGAACAGGAAAGACAAGGAGGACAAGACGTTTGCCGTTGCTTACGCTTCGGCCAATTCCTTTCGACCTCAGGTGACATCAGTGCGGCACCTTGCGGCGCCACTCGCGACCTCGTTTTGATCCGAGGCGGTTGATGCTCCTTAGAAAGGAGGTGATCCAGCCGCAGGTTCTCCTACAGCTACCTTGTTACGACTTCACCCCAATTACCGATCACACTTTAGGCGGCTGCCTCCCTTGCGGGTTAGCCCACCGACTTCTAGTGCAACCGACTTTCGTGATGTGACGGGCGGTGTGTACAAGGCCCGGGAACGTATTCACCGCGGCGTGCTGATCCGCGATTACTAGCGATTCCAACTTCATGCACTCGAGTTGCAGAGTGCAATCCGAACTGAGAACGGCTTTTTGAGATTAGCTCCACCTCGCGGTCTCGCGACTCTCTGTACCGTCCATTGTAGCACGTGTGTAGCCCTGGACATAAAGGCCATGAGGACTTGACGTCATCCCCACCTTCCTCCGGTTTATCACCGGCAGTCTCCACAGAGTCCTCGGCTTGACCCGTTAGTAACTGTGAACAAGGGTTGCGCTCGTTGCGGGACTTAACCCAACATCTCACGACACGAGCTGACGACAGCCATGCAGCACCTCTACACAGACCTCCGAAGAGGGGCTCTCATCTCTGAGACTTTCCTGTGCAGTTCAAACCCAGGTAAGGTTCTGCGCGTTGCTTCGAATTAAACCACATGCTCCACCGCTTGTGCGGGCCCCCGTCAATTCCTTTGAGTTTCAGTCTTGCGACCGTACTCCCCAGGCGGAGTGCTTAAGGTGTTGACTTCGGCACAGCAGGGGTCGATACCCGCTACACCAAGCACTCATCGTTTACGGCGTGGACTACCAGGGTATCTAATCCTGTTTGCTCCCCACGCTTTCGCGCCTCAGCGTCAGTTCCGGTCCAGTGAGCCGCCTTCGCCACTGGTGTTCCTCCCAATATCTACGCATTTCACCGCTACACTGGGAATTCCACTCACCTCTCCCGGTCTCAAGCCTTCCAGTCTGACAGGCAGTTCCTCGGTTAAGCCGAGGGATTTCACCCGTCACTTGAAAAGCCGCCTACGCGCCCTTTACGCCCAATAATTCCGAATAACGCTTGCCCCCTCTGTATTACCGCGGCTGCTGGCACAGAGTTAGCCGGGGCTTCCTCTGCAGGTACAATCAACTCAACGACGTATTAGGTCGCTTCGCTTTTTCCCTGCTGACAGGAGTTTACAATCCAAAGACCTTCATCCTCCACGCGGCGTTGCTGCGTCAGGCGTTAGCCCATTGCGCAAAATTCCCCACTGCTGCCTCCCGTAGGAGTCTGGACCGTGTCTCAGTTCCAGTGTGGCCGATCACCCTCTCAGGCCGGCTATCGATCGTCGCCTTGGTAGGCCATTACCCTACCAACTAGCTAATCGAACGCGGACCCCTCCTTCAGTAAGAGCCCTTGCGAGCCCTCTTTCACCTCTCGGTCGTATGCGGTATTAGCCCGAGTTTCCCCGGGTTATTCCCCGCTGAAGGGCAGGTCATCCACGCGTTACTCACCCGTTCGCCGCTCGACTGGGGATTGCTCCCCGCCTCGCTCGACTTGCATGTGTAAAGCACGCCGCCAGCGTTCATTCTGAGCCAGGATCAAACTCTCCAGTTTTTATTCTGAAAAAGCTTGAAGCTCTGGCACCAGTCAAACGACTAGTGCACTTATTCGGATACTACTTTGTTTGTTTCTGTTGAGCCGTGCCTCATCTCAGCCTTTCGGCCGAGGCGCACGCCTCAAAGGAATTACGTTTGCCTTCGTTGCTTTCCTATTCAGTTGTCAAGGAACCGACTTCTTTGATCGCGTCGGATCAGTGCTGAGCGCGACTCGTTCGCTTCACGCTCACCGCTTATCCTGCGCTCCCGTTTCGCTCTTTACTTCATTGCGCCGGGATCGTGTACAACCTACTGCAACCACTTTGTATTTCAACCGCTTACTGCTTTTTTCGTTCGCCCCGTTTGCGGCGTTTTCCGCGTCGGGACAGCTGCTAACCGGACGACCGTGACGCTTATTTCAGCTCGTTCGAACTTCGCGTTGAGCCCGGCTGCAGGTTGCTGAAACGCTCGTGTTCGCGGGTCAAGGATCGCTGCCGTTTCCGGCCCGCTTCGTTCGCGCGGATCAGAGATAACGCTTTTCGCCGAGCTACATTCCAGCGGCTGCGTTTTTTCTTTGGTTGTCAGTAGATCAATGATCGCGGCCATTTCGGCCCCCGCGTTTCATCAGCGCGGACCGAGGATAACGAATTTTGGAAACTTACATTCCCGCTTTCGCGAGGATCTTTCAGCTACATCCCCATCGGGTGCCAGACGGTCTTCGACTCCTGAAAGTCGAAGATGGCGTACGGCCCCTGCGAAAGGCGCGCATCGCTCCAGCCGAGCCGCTCACCGTCGAAGTGAACCACGCGCTTCACGTTTTCGGCGGCGGTCTGCTGCACGGCCGGGAGCGCCTCGGCAGCGACGCCGCTCGTATCGACAGCGTTCACATCCATATGAGATGCGAGCCACGGCACGAGCTCCGATTTCAGGCCGGAGATGAGATTGATGACGCCCGCGGGCACGTCGGAGGTCTGGAACACCTCCCCCATCGTGACGGCAGCCAGCGGCTGCGTCTCCGAGGTGACGGCGACGACCGTGTTTCCACCCACCATCGCCGGCGCAATGCGGCTCACGAGGCCGAGGAGCGACGGCGTTTCGGGAGCGATCACGGCCACGACACCGGTCGGCTCGGGAAGCGTGAAGTTGTAATAAGGACCGGCGACCGGGTTCACCGAACCGAACACCTGCGAGTACTTGTCGCTCCAGCCGGCGTAATACACCCACCGGTCGATGACGGCCTCGACCTCGGCGCGCGCGTCCGCCGCCGACGCTCCATGCTTCTGCAGTTCCTCCGCGAGCTCTGCCGCCCGCGACTCGCAAACTTCGGCGATGCGGTAGAGGATCTGACCGCGGTTGTACGCGGTCTTGCCGCTCCATCCGGATTGTGCCTTGCGCGCGGCCGCGACCGCATTGCGCAGATCTTTTCTCGAGCCGCGGCTGGCGTTCGCGAGCAACTCTCCCCCTTTTCCACGCACCTCGTAATAACGTCCCGACTCGGTGCGTGGAAACTCGCCATTGATGTAGAGCTTGTAGGTTTTGCGAACCGTGAGACGCGTCATGACAGCACCACGTACGGTCCCAGGCCGTGCAGACCGCCCTCACGTCCGAAACCTGATTCCTTGTAGCCGCCGAACGGGCTGGTGGGATCGAATTTGTTGTACGTATTGGCCCAGATCACGCCGGCGCGGAGCTTCTGCGCCATCTTGAGAATGCGCGAGCCCTTCTCCGTCCAGACGCCGGCGCTGAGACCGTACGGCGTGTTGTTCGCCTTCTCGAGTGCTTCTTCGGGCGTCCGGAACGTCAGCACCGACAGCACGGGGCCGAAGATCTCTTCCTGCGCGATGCGGGACGACTGCGAAACGCCTGTAAAGAAGGTGGGCGCGAACCAGTAGCCGCGTGCGGGCAATGCACAGGCCGACTGAAACATCTCCGCCCCTTCTCCGACGCCGCAGTCGACGAGCTCCTGGATTTTCTCGAGCTGCGCCCGCGAGTTGATCGCGCCGACGTCGGTGTTCTTGTCAAGCGGATTTCCGACGCGCAGCGTCTGAATCCGCTCCCTCAGCTTGCGCAGCACGGGCTCGACCACCGACTCCTGCACGAACAGCCTCGACCCTGCGCAGCAGACGTGGCCCTGATTGAAGTAGATGCCGTTGATGATGCCTTCGACGGCCTGATCGAGCGGCGCGTCTTCGAAGACGATGTTCGGCGCTTTTCCGCCGAGCTCGAGCGTCAGCTGCTTCTTTGTCCCTGCACTGGCGCGCTGAATCCGTTTGCCGACTTCCGTCGAGCCGGTAAACGCAACCTTGTCGACGTCTTTGTGCGCGACGAGCGCGGCGCCGGTGTGGCCTGCACCTGTAATGATGTTGACGACACCCGGCGGGAGATCGGCTTCCTGCATGATCTCGGCGAGCATCAGCGCCGTGATCGAGGTCGTCTCCGCCGGCTTCAGCACGACGGTATTGCCGCCTGCCAGCGCCGGAGCGATTTTCCACGCCGCCATCAGCAGCGGAAAGTTCCAGGGGATGATCTGTCCTGCGACTCCGACCGGCTCCACAGTGCGATTCGGAAATGCGTACTCGAGCTTGTCCGCCCAGCCGGCGTAATAGAAGAAATGTGCAGCGGCGAGCGGGATATCGATGTCGCGCGACTCTTTGATCGGCTTGCCGCCGTTCATCGTTTCGACGACGGCCAGTGCGCGCGCTTTTTCCTGAATCAGACGCGCGATGCGGAAGATGTACTTCGAGCGCTCGCTCGCCGGCATCTTGCGCCAGACCTTGTCGTACGCGTGCCGCGCTGCTTTGACGGCGCGATCGACGTCTTCCGCATCCGCCTCGGCCATCTCGGCGAGAGGGTCTTCGGTCGCCGGATTCAGCGTCTCGAACCACTTGCCTGAATGCGGCTCGACGAACTTGCCGCCGATGAAGAGGTCGTAGCGCGAGGCGATCTTGACGTGGTCTGTCGCTTCGAGCGAGGGAGCGTACTCCCACAGGACAGACGACGATGCGGGCCCCGGCGTCAGGCGGTCTCGGGTTTCGAGTTCGGTTGTCGTGGTCATTCGATCAATGCAGAACGCGCAGAACGGCGTTCGTTTCCTAATCCATGGTGAAGTAGTCGGGCGACTGATACGCACCCGTGCGCTCCTTGCGAAGCTGCATCAGGATGTCGTTCAGGAGCGACGAAGCGCCCAGCCGGAAAAGATCCGGCGTCATCCATTCGGCGCCGAGCGTTTCGTACAGCAGCACGAGATACGCGAGTGCCAGTTTTGCGTTCGAAATGCCGCCGGCCGGCTTCATCCCGATCTTCTTTCCGGTGACGTGATAGAAGTCGCGAATCGCTTCGAACATCGCGAGCGTCACGGGCAGCGTCGCATTGACGCCGACCTTGCCGGTCGACGTCTTGATGAAGTCGGCGCCGGCATACATCGCGAGGAGCGACGCGCGGCGAACCTGATCGTAATTGGCGAGCTCGCCGGTCTCCAGAATCACCTTGAGGTGCGCCGGTCCGCAGGCTTCTTTCACCTCGGCAATCTCATCGAATACCTTCTGATGATCGCCGGAGAGGAACGCGCCGCGATCGATCACCATGTCGATCTCATCCGCGCCCGCCGCGACTGTTTCGCGCGTCTCCTGGATCTTGATGCTCGTCCAGGTCTGGCCGCTGGGGAAGCCGGTCGCGACGGCGGCAGTATTGATGTTCGTTCCCTTCAGCGCCTGCTTCACGAACGGAACCATGGTGGGATAGACGCAGACCGCCGCGACGTGCGGAACGGTCGGATCAGACGGATCGGGGCGAATCGCTTTGTTGCAGAGCGCGATGACCTTGCCGCGGGTGTCTTTCCCCTCGAGCGTGGTGAGGTCGATCATGCTCACGGCGAGCTTGAGGCCCCACACTTTCGATTCCTTCTTCAGAGAGCGCTTTGCGAGCGAAGCCGCACGCTCTTCGAGCGCGACCGCGTCGACGCCGTGCGCCATCTCGAGCGCCTCGGCGAGACTGCGCCGGAAACGCGCAGGCGACTGCTTGCTCAGGACAGGTTCGGCGACGGATTCCGAGGCGATCTGCGACATGAGGAGGGATAAGGTAGCACTAAAAACGAGAAGGACAGGCACCAGGTGCCTGTCCTTCGATGAGCAGCGTGATCGAGGTCAGTGAACCGCGCGACGGCGGGGGGTGATGAGCTCGAGACGAGGAGTCCATTCGGTGCCGTTCCACGTCCAGGTATCGGAGTAGTAGAAGCCGTTGCCGTAGCCGCCGAAGAGCACGAGCTCGCCGGTCGCCGGGTCGTAGCCGAGGCCGCCGTTCTGGCGCGCGGTCGGGCGGTAGTCCGGCTGCGCGAGCTGCGTCCACTTCAACGACGCACCGTCCCACTCCCACAGGTCGTCGCCAAAGTATTGATCGACTGAATCTTCATCGAGCTGCTCGGCGCGCAGGCCGCCGAACATCGTCAGCTTCCCGGTGACCGGATGGATTGCGGTGAGAGGACGGAAGCGGATGCCGGGCGTCTGCGCGATGTTCATGTTCGTCCAACGAGCACCGTCGAACGACCACATGTCGGAAAAGCGCTTCACCTTCTCATTGATGCTGCCGCGGCCGACGCCGCCATAGACGATCGTCTTCTGTGCGAGCGGGTCGTACCACATCGCCATCGTGCCGCGGTGCGGCGGGCGGTCGTCATTGTCGATGTCGACCTCGGTCCACTTGGCGCCGTCCCACGTCCAGGTATCGTTGCGATAGTTCTGGCCGAAGAAACCGCCGAAGAGCACGGTCTTCTTCAACCGCTTGTCGTAGACCATCGCGGCGAAGCGGCGGTCATCAGGCCTCGGATCGTCCGAAAAGTCTTTCCAGGTGGTGCCGTCGAACTCCCAGAGCTCGTTGGTGCCGCCGCAGAAGACGAGCAGGCGGTTCCGATCGCTGTCGAACGCGCTGAGCGGATTGTCGCAGCCCTGCGGGGCGTTGGCCGCATCCGGCGCGGTAGCCCAGCTGCCGTTGCGATAGATCCAGAAGTCGGAGAGATAGCCGCCGCTGGCGCCATTCTCCGACAGCCCGCCATACATCAACAGGCCGTTGCCGAGAGGATCGCGGTCCAGCACCATCAGCGAGCGCGCGTCGGGATGGCGGTTCGTCTCCGGAATTCCGCGCCACTTCCGGTTCTCATAGAGACTCGTGTACGCGAGCAGGTTCTGTTCGTAGATGATCGAGCCGCCGAACAGGACAGCGCGGTCATCTTTCGGGTCCCAGGTGATCGCCTGACCGATTCCGCGGAAGGCGGTATTCGTCGTGAGCTTGGTCCAGGTGGTTCCGTCGTACTCATAGACTTCTTCCTGGGCCGAAGTGCCAGTGCGGCAGATGCCACCGAAGAAGATGAGACGTCCGTCCTTCTGTGCGTGAAACGCGCCTTCCGCACCGCACGCCGGAAGCTTCGCCGGTGTGAGCTGCGTCCAGGCGTGCGTGGCCGCGTCGTAGCGATACATGACCGGCGTCGCGGCGGTGGTGTCGGTGACACCCATCATGTAGAGCTGCTTGCTGACGCGCTCGTAGGCGAGAATCGGCTTCGCGACTTTCGGCGTGTCGGTTCCGACGCGCGTCCAGACACCGTTCGCGAACTCCCAGGTGTCGTACGTGCTGACGATCGACTTGCCGTCCTCGCCGCCGTAGAGCTGACCGCCGTAAAGGACGATCACGTCGCGGTCTTCGTCATACGAAAGGCCGGGATACTGCCGCGGGGAAGGACGTTCGGCCGACTGCTCGTCGACGCGCGTCCAGTTGTCGTTTTCCCAGACCCAGAGGTCGGAGAGGAAAGTGGCGTCGGTGTCGGGATCGGTCGGCTCCTGGCGTCCGCCGAACATGAAGACGCGACCCGTGTCGTCGTCATTCGTCATGGCGTGGACCGACCGTGCGGGGGGCGTCGTCCGTGGAAAGCGCTGCGCCCAGGTGGCGCCGCCGAACAGCCACGTCTCGTTGCTGGCGTGAGCGACGCTGGTCGCCTTGTCGGCTGCGGCGCGGCCGCCGAACAGCACGACCATGCTGTTCTTCGTGTCATACGACATACGCGCGTAGCTGCGCGGAGAAGGGTGGCTTGCGAACGCGCTGCTGCTGGCGAGCAGCAGTGCAACGACGCACAAATACAGCCGTTTCTGGGTGAGAACGCTCATCCGTGAGAGTGCCTCGTTTCCTGGGTTAAGTATTGATGCTCCGCGAGTTGTCGGTGCGGGGCGGGTTTGGCAGCCGTTTCGAACCGACCCCCACCAACGCAAATTCCTTTTCCTGAGACGGGGCGGACGCCGGAAAGTCACACGGAATCACGGAGTTGCATCGCCACACGGCCGCGGCTCGGATGTGACGAAAGTGTGGCGGGGAGAGAGCACGTGAAAATCGCGGCTGCTTCGCGCGGCGGCAGGCGCCGCGGCAAAGAAAAACGCGCCGGCGCGATGCCGGCGCGTTGGGAAAAGGAGCCGCGGGTGAGCTATTCGCCCGGTCGCGGGTGAACGCCGTAGTTTTCCGCGATGCTGATGAGCTGCTGCTCCGCGTCTGCCGAATCGCCGATGGTGGTGCGGATCCGTTCGATCTCTTCCATCTCGGCCGACTCCAGCGCGAAACCGTGTGACTGCAGCGCGTCCTGCGGGCTGTCCATCAACCGCCGGCGAAACTCGGGATGCTCGATTGCCCGGCGCACAATGGCGCCGATCATCTCGTTGCGCATGCTTACCTCCGACCGCTCGTTGAGCAAGAGACAGGCCCAGCCGGTCAGGGATTGCAGCAGCCGCCCGGCCTGAACCCTTCGCTCACCGCCTCGGTCCGGCTCGCAAAGTGCGCCGTGCAGTTCGTGCAGCCGGCGTAACGGCAGGAGCGCTCGTGAAACTTGTGCGTATTCACGTTCCCGACATAACGCGGTTCCCCCTCGACTGCCGGTTCGAGCTCCCGCTCGCGCACTTCCGGAACTGCCTCAGAGAACAGTCCGCGCGGCGACCGCAGGTCGGCCGGAACGATGGGCGACTCCGGCCGCGCGGACTGCGTCGTCACACGCCTCGTTTCGACCACGGTCTGCGTCTGTTCGACGCGGGCCGGAGTTCGTTCCGGACCGCCGAGCGTGGCGAGAAGCGCGACACCCGCGAGCGCCACCGCACAGACGAAGGCGACGAAGGAATGTGTGCGCATCGATCGCGTAGACACGACTCACCCGGAAAAGTGGTTAAACGCGCCAGCGGAGCGTGACGAGCATCTCGCGCTCTGCCACCGGACGGCGCGGCGCGTCGATGTCGTGCATCGTGTATTCAGCGGTGACGTCGAGCCCGCGCGGCAGCCCGATGCGCACGCCTGCATCGAACTTCGTCCACTCCCACCAGACGCTCGGCGCCGGAAAGATCGTCCCGCGAAAGTGCGTCTCAAGCCCGCTCACGCGCAGCGCCGGCTGAATCGAGCGGATCGGCCCGAACGTGAACGGAATGCTGTAGCCGGCCTCGAGCTCCCACCCTTCCCGCTTCAGCCCCGCGATGTTCTGCGCGGTGATCTGCGCGATCAGGGTCGCGTTGTGCCACTCGGCGAACAGGCGTGCGCCGTACTCCTCTTTCTTCCGGCCGCTGAAAGGCAACCGCGCCGCCGGATTCACCTCCGTCAACGCCAGGATGTCGAGATCGCCGCCGTACTCGGTCCCGGTGAGCTCGACCGTGTCGGCGAGATCGCGTCGGTAATGAAAGACGATCGCATCGAAGCCGAGCGTTTCGTCGTCGCGCTGCCACCGATACCCGACCGCTTCGCCAAGCTGCAGGTTGTCTCCATTGAAGAAAAGGTCTTCAGATTCGGCGTTGTACAGAATCGGGAAGCCCGGCCCGAGCTCACGCGCGCCGGTGCCGTTGTCGCCCGCGAGCGCGTTCGAGTCGCGGATGAACAACGGATTGCCATTCGCCAACTGCGCGCGCCAGTAGAAGTTGCGCCCGACCGTCCCGCCGGCGAGCAACTGCAGGTCTTCGAAACGATTGAACGCCGTCGCGGCAAGGCCGTAGCTCTCGAGCAATCGCACCGGCTGCCGCTCCATCTTCGGGAACTTGCCTGCCTGCACGAAAAACGACGTTCCTTCCGGCCGCTCGAGGAACTCCGGTTTTCGTCCGATCCGCACGTACAGCTCGTCCGCATCGATCTGCCGATCCTCCGAGGTCGGATTGCGGCGATGCTTTGCCTGCGCGTGGACTTTCGCGCGCGCCGCGAAGATCTCGCCGTAGCCGAAGTCGAATTGCACGTCAGCGACATTCAGTTCGACGTGGTGCCCCGGATCGACGGTGCGCAGCTCCGCGTTGCGCGGCGGCGTCGCTCCGGGAACCGCAAAGTTCGTCGGGTGGCGTTCGCCGTCGGACCAGCGGTAATCGGCGCGCAGCTCCAGACGATGTCCCCAGAACCATTCGCTGACCGGCGCCGGATCCTGCGCGGCAGCGAACGGGCAGACGGCGATCAGCACGAGCACGACAGCGAGCGACTTCAACAGCATGGCCGGAAGTCTAACGGAAGCACTGGCGGCAGAGGTCGAATCCGTCGGTGGTCCGGACTTCCACGCGCGCCGCACCGCTGATCCGTTTCGCGCTGATGCATGCCGCCTGATGCACCTTGCCGGACTTCGTCGAGGCGATGAAAACCACCGCCGGCGTGAGCAGCGCCTCGACGTCGATCCGCAGCGGGACGAGCTGCAGGGACGGCACTTCGCCATCGACGAAGACGTACTGCCCTTCGCGCCAGGTCAGCAGCTCCCCGACTTCGTCGACGAGTTTCTGCCGCAT
>DASVUA010000375.1:0-3580 GCA_036387295.1 Thermoanaerobaculia bacterium
AGCTGACGTACGGACACGTACAGACGGTGAGGAAAGGCTCCTTGATACTTTTCCCACTCATGCGTGTGACGAATCCTGCCGCAAACGAGCGGCTGCTCCTCTACATCTGCAATGAAACGCGCGAGCTGCGCCGCCAGCTGAATGCGCTCACCGGTGAGCTCGGATCGGAAGAGGTCGCGCGGCTGGAAGGAGCGCTCTCGCACATCGAGTCGCAGAGTACGGCGCTTCTGTTCTCGCTGCCGCCCCGCACCGCGGTGCAGTAGCAGGAGGTCGAAGGCCGCGCGCGATCAGCCGGCGTCTTCGCTGGCGGCGGGGAAGGAGAGCAGGTCGCCCCCTTCCTTCTTCAAGGACGCTTCTTCTTCGATCGACTTCGCCGCGGCGGCAATGAGATCGCCGAGGACGTCGATGTCGAACGGTTTGCGGAGGATGGAGTGGACGACCGCTCCATCGAGCTGGCGGAACGCCGCCGAATCGCCGGCGCTGATGACGATGATGGCCGGCCGGTCGCCGCCGCGCTGTTTGACGTGCCTGATGAGCGCGTACCCATCGACGTTGGGCATCATGAGGTCGAGCACGAGCACGGCGTAGCGGGTGTTGCTGAGCTTTTCGATCGCCTCGGCGCCGTCGCGTGCGGTATCGACCGGGTAGCCGGCGCGCTCCACGATTTTAGCGACGAGGGCGCGGATCGCTGCCTCGTCGTCGACGACCAGAACTCTACCCTTGGGATCCATTGCTGAGCTTGCGTCTCCTGCAAACCGCGCGCCGCGGAGTTTCGTCCAGCGACCATGCCGCCGCCAGAGGCTGCGGGTTGGCGATCGCAGGCTGCCGAGGGAGACGTGGAGCATCATAGGCGCAATCGACGCGGGAAGGAAGGAAGAACTGCGTCAAGTCACGCGCTGATCGAGAGTTGCGCCGCAATTCATTGGAGCCGAAACCGCATTACGGTCGGCATGTCATGGGTGCGGGGAAATGAATCTCCGCAGGAACTTCCGAGCGGTCGGGCCGCCGCTCGTGTTTCGAGGGTTTCACATGACGATTTCCGGCCTCCTGCTGGCGCTTCTCGCAATTTTTGCGGCAGCAAAGATTTTCGGTGAGCTCGCCGAGCGTGTCGGGCAGCCCGCGGTGCTCGGCGAGATGATCGGCGGCATCGCGATCGGTGTTTCCGGTCTGCACCTCATTGACGCACACGATCCGATCCTGCACCTCCCTTCCGAGCTCGGCGTCCTGCTGCTGCTCTTTCTCATCGGCCTCGAGACCGACCTTTCGCGTCTGCTCTCCGTAGGCGGTCCGGCGCTCACCGTCGCCCTGGCGGGCGTGGTGCTGCCGTTCGCGGCCGGCTACGGAGTCGGCGCGTGGCTCGGGTACCCGGTGACGGTCGCGGTGTTTCTCGGCGCGGCGCTCACCGCGACGTCGGTCGGCATCACGGCACGCGTACTTTCGGATCTCGGCCATCTGAAGACCGACGAGTCGCAGGTGATCCTCGGCGCGGCGGTCGTCGACGACATTCTCGGCCTCGTCCTGTTGACCGTGATCAGCGCCGTTGCGGCCGGCGAGAAGCTGACGGTCGGCGGGGTGTCGAAGGTGTTTGCGGTGGCGTTCGGGTTCGTCGCCCTCGCAATCGTCATCGGCTCGGTGCTCGCGCCGCGCCTCATTGGCTTGATCGTGCGGCTGCGCGTTGCGAAAGCGCTCTTCTTCGCCTCGATCATGTTCGCCTTCGGGCTCGCCTATCTCGCCGATCTGGTCGGCTCCGCGCTGATCATCGGCGCATTCGCCGCGGGCCTCGTGCTGGCGAAGACGGAGCGGGGCCGCGACATCGAGCACGAGGTGCACGACGTTGCGCAGTTTTTCATTCCGATCTTCTTCGTGTCGGTCGGCGCGGCCGTCGATCTGAGCGCATTGAATCCGTTCCAGGCCGAGACGCGGCAGTTTTTTCTGATCGGCCTCATGCTCACCGTCGTTGCGGTGGCTGGAAAGTTCGTCGCCGGCTTTTGTGCGTTCGGCAAGCCGCTGCGGCGAAGCGTGATCGGCGTCGGGATGATTCCGCGCGGAGAGGTCGGTCTGATCTTCGCGCAGCTCGGCCTGACCGCCGGGCTTTTGAGTGGCGGCTTGTATAGCTCGGTCGCAATGATGGTGATGATCACCACCTTCGTCACGCCGCCGGTGCTGCGCGCATTGCTCGCGAAGGAGCGGCGCGCGGCGGAAGAGTGCAACAGCACCGTTTCGGACCTCGTCACCGAGGCACTGGCAGACGGTGAAGAACGGCGAAAGAAAGACCGAAGGCACGAGGAGGCGTATCGATGAACGGTTGCCGCGCCTCGTGACCGTTCGCGGCGGTGTGCGCATGCTGCACGGCGAGGAGTGTAGTCATTTACGCAGCATCCTCACCGCGGCACCGGAATAGCAAAAGTCGCGGCTCGTGGCGCAGCAATCGAGTACGAAACCGCTCATCCTCCTCATCGAACCGCACGAAGAGCATCACGGCCGCGGCCGTGATTTTCTTCTGGCCGACTGTTCCGCGACGTTCGAGGTCAGCACCGTCCGCACGCTCGAAGAAGCGCGCGACGCGGTCGATACGGCCGCGCGTCAGGAACAGCCGGTGGTCCTGATGCTCGTCCGGCACATCCGTGAAGAGGAGAAGCTCGTCGAGCTGCTCCGTCATGCGAAGCAGGTGTCGCGCGGAATCAAAGTCATTCTCTACGCGGGCGGTCTCAACCCCGGGTTTGCAGTCAACGCCAAGCGGGAAGGGATCGTCGACTTTCATCTCGACGAGCCGTGGGAGTCGCCCGAGACGTCGCTCGAGCCGATCATCCGCGACGCGCTGCGGGCGTGGGAGCTGACGGCAACGGCCACCGACGTCGTGCAGATCGTCGGCGATCAATGGCTGGCCCGCTGCCACAACGTGAAGGACCTGCTCGCGCGGCACCGCGTGCCGTATCGGTGGATCGATACGACCAGCGATGTGGACGACGATCACGAGCAGGCGAACGTCGAGTCGGCGCCGCGCATCCTCTTTCCCGACGGCACGGAACTGATCGATCCGAGTGACGAAGAGCTCGCGCAGAAACTCGGGTTCAGCACCTCGCCGGATGACACGTTTTATGACCTGGTGATCGTCGGCGGCGGTCCGGCCGGTCTTGCCGCGGCGGTGTACGCGAGCTCGGAAGGCTTGCGCACCGTGATCATCGAGCGCGATGTTCCAGGCGGCCAGGCCGGGTCGAGCGCGCTCATCGAGAACTACCTCGGGTTTCCCGACGGCCTTTCGGGCGCCGAGCTGGCGTCGCGCGCGGTGATGCAGGCGCAGAAATTCGGCACCGAGATCCTGCTGACGAAAGCGGCGGCGTCCCTGCGCGACGACCGCGGCTATCGCATCGTGACGCTCGACGACGGAACGGAGATCGTGAGCCACACGGTGCTGCTCTCCATGGGCGTTGCCTATCGCC
The DNA here is from genome assembly GCA_036387295.1 of Thermoanaerobaculia bacterium. Classification (GTDB taxonomy): domain Bacteria; phylum Acidobacteriota; class Thermoanaerobaculia; order Gp7-AA8; family Gp7-AA8; genus QHVT01. The sequence continues at coordinate 3,441 of DASVUA010000375.1, forward strand.
GCTTCACGGCGGAAGGGGCGGAACGGCTGACTGGATCGGGGGTCTATTACGGCGCCGCGGCAGCCGAGGCGGCCCGGATGAGCGGCGGCGACGTCTGTCTGCTCGGCAGCGGCAACTCCGCGGCGCAGGCGGCGTTGCTG
>DASVUA010000376.1:0-3152 GCA_036387295.1 Thermoanaerobaculia bacterium
CGTGGATGACGCCCGCTGTGCTGGACGTCCTGCGCAAGTACAACGCTGCATTCTGCATTTATGAACTGGCGGGTTATCACTCACCGATCGAAGTGACGTCCGACTGGACGTACATTCGCCTGCACGGTCCCACGCACTTTAAATATCAGGGAAGCTACAGCGACGAGCAGCTTTCCGATTGGGCAGACCGCATTCGCGAATGGAGCAAGACGATGAAAGCGATCTACGTCTACTTCGACAATGACGATTCGGCTTACGCCGTCTACAACGCGATGACGCTGCGCAAGATGCTCGGCAAAGTGGCGCAGCGGCGAGTGGCGTGAGGATGATGAACGCCCTCCGATGCTTCGTCACCGCCGCACTTGCACTGGCGACGATCTCCGCGCGCGCCCAGGAGGCAACTGGCGCCGGCGCTGTGACGATCGACGTAAAGTCGGCGGCATACGGCTGCAAAGGCGACGCCCGGACGAATGACACGGCCTGCTTCCAGAAGGCGGCAAAAGCGATTCGTGACGCGGGCGGCGGGACGCTGCTCATTCCGCGGGGCACCTACATCGTTGGAGAGCAACAATTCGCCGGCGCGACAGCTCAGGGTTACTCGTACCGCGGCGTCGACACGACCGGCACCGGCTACCGCAACATCATCGATATCGCCGATACCACGGCGCCGGTTTCGATCGTCGGCTTCGGCGCGAGGCTGCAGTGGGCGCAGGGCCTCAAGTACGGTTTCTTCAATCCCGTCACCGGCGAACCCGAGGCGCCGTCGCCGCACAATGCGGCCCAGCCGGCGGGCACGCCGGGGAAGGAAGTCGGCGCCGGCATGATCGTCGTGCGCAATACAGCCGCACCGGTCACCATCGAAGGCCTGGAGCTCGATGGCAATGTCTCTGGGTTCGTCTTCAATGCCGGAGTGGAAATCCAATTGTGGGCGGTCAATCTCGCAGTGGTGAACGCGGCGCAGGTCACAGTGCGCGACGTCCATACGCACCATAGTCCACATGATGGTCTGTACGTCGGCTACAGCGGCCGGAAAGCGACTGACCCCGATACGCCGACGTTGCTCGAAGACGTCAGGAGCGAATACAACTCGCGGCTCGATCTCGCCTGGACCGGCGGCAACGGCCTCACAGCCATCCGATGCACGTTCGCTTACGCCGGCAGTAACGGCTACATCACGACCGGCCCGGCCTCCAATCTCGATATTGAAGTGGAGTTTGCCCAGTCACTGGCGCGCGGCCGCTTCATCGACTGCCACTTCATCCACGTCGCCCCCTCGCCGATGCTTTACAACGGCTGGAACGTTGCGGCGGTCACAGGCGCGTCGAGCGATGTCGTGTTCGAAGGCTGCACATTCGAGAACTATTCGAACGACACGGTCGTGGTCAACCGGATCCGGTACAAGTTCGTCGACTGCCGGTTTTACGGGCGAGTGAACGCCGGACCTGCAGACGCGGCGGGCGGCCTTTCCGCCGAAGACTCGATCGTCTTCCAGGACTCGTACTTTGACGATCGCCCTCATCCCATCCACGGCGCGCCGTATGGCGATTACCTCTTCCGGACCGACACCGTGACGGCGCTCGGCGGGATGGTGATCGACGGCTGTACGTTCGTCGCGAACGCGCGCGGATCGATCTTCTTGCGCTTCCCCGGCTCGCGGGAGCTGGCGACGGTCCGCAACACGCGCGTTCATCACGCATGGCGTCCGGCCGACGCGGACCGCCAGCACGCCCTATTCGAGAACGTGGCGCTCGAGAATGTCGCGTTCACCGACACGGGAGCCGACTTCGTTCCGGGGCGCCAGTACGGAGTGCGGGGGACGACGTTGCCCGGCGGTCATGTCCGCGTCAGCGGCACGGATGTCGTCTGGAGTCCTCGCCGCGAAGCCGCGACGGCCTCGGCAAGGCGGTAAATCGACGCGGGAGATACAAAGAAGGCGGTGTTTCCACCGCCTTCTGCGCATCTGATTGCCGGAGATTAGCGCCGGTCGCCGCCGCCGAAGAGGCGGAGCAGCATGACGAAGAGATTGATGAAGTCGAGGTAAAGCGCGAGCGCGCCGTACACGGCGAGGTTTTCGCGCAACTGCGGCGCCGTCGCGTAGGCCTTCAGCTTCTGCGTGTCGTACGCCGTCAGGCCGAGAAAGACGAAGACGCCGATGAACGAAATCGCGTAGCCGAGGGCAGGCGACTTCAGAAACCAGTTGATCAGGCTGCAGATCACGAGGCCGATCAGACCCATGAACATGAACGAGCCCATCGACGTCAGGTCACGCTTCGTCACCATTCCGTAGATGCTCATCGCGCCGAACATCGCCGACGCCGTGAAGAACGCCGAGTAGATCGCTCCCTGCGTGTAGACGAAGAAGATCGCGCTGAGCGTCAGCCCGTTGAGCAGTGAGAACACGAGGAAGACCGATGCCGCCGCGGCGGGCGACATCTTCGTGATGCGGAACGACAGGTACATCACCAGGCCGACCTCGACGAGGAGCAGGACCCAGCGGAGCGGCGTTCCGAAGACGAGCTGCTTCATGGCCGGCGAGGTCACCACCCACATTGCGGCGAGTGCCGTGAGGATGAGGCCGCCGAACATCCATGCATACACCGAGCGGATGAACGTCCGCTCACGTTCCGCCGTGTCGGCGGTCCGTCCGTCGATCCACGCCGGCTGCTTCGGTTGGTAAGGGAATTGGCTCATTGTTTCGAATGCCTCCAGTCGCGCGATCTAACAAGCCACGTGCCGCTTCCTACTCCCTTGCTGTGTCGGAATTCACAATGCTAGACTCAGGTTTCGATTCGTAGCGAAATCTGATAGCGAGACACTCAATGTCTCGCACGCACTAAAAGGAGAAGAACCTATGTCCAAGATCATCGGCATCGACCTCGGTACGACGAACTCCGTCGTCGCGGTCATGGAAGGCAACGAGCCGAAGGTCATCGTGAACGCGGAGGGGAGCCGCATCACCCCATCCGTCGTCGGCTTCGCCAAGAACGGCGAGCGCCTCGTCGGCCAGGTCGCCAAGCGCCAGGCCGTCACGAACCCGGAAAACACCGTCTTCTCGATCAAGCGCTTCATGGGACGCAAGGAAGCGGAGGTCAAGGAGGAGGAGAAGATCGTCCCGTTCGAGGTCGTCAAGGGCCCGAACGGCGACGCGCGCG
>DASVUA010000377.1:0-2275 GCA_036387295.1 Thermoanaerobaculia bacterium
TCCGTCGAATGAAGGCCGCGGTTACGTGCTGCGCCGCATCATTCGTCGCGCGATCCGCTTCGGCCGCAAGCTGCCGAATGCCGTGCTGCTCACGAATCTCGTTGAGTCGGTGATCGAGGCGATGGGGGAGGCGTACCCCGAACTGCGCGACCGCCGCGAAGCGATCGCGAAGACCCTGGAGTCGGAAGAAGAACGTTTCTCGCGCACGCTCACCACCGGCATGGAGCGCGTTGGTCAAGTTCTTGACGACGTGCGTCAGCGCGGCGAGACGACGCTCGGCGGCGCGGAAGTGTTCCGCCTGTACGACACCTTCGGCATTCCGATCGACCTCATCGCGGAGCTCGCGGAAGACGAAGGCGTGACCCTCGATCGCGCCGGCTTCGAACAGATGATGTCGGACGCCCGCGCCAAGGCGAAAGGCTCGTCGAAGTTCCAGTCGTCCGCCGGTGCCGAGACGTATGCCGCCATCGCGCAGCAGATCGGGCCGGTCGAATTCGTCGGCTACGAACAACTCACCGACGTCGAGTCGGAAGTGAAGGCGATCGTCATCGCCGGCGAATCCGTCCAGACGCTGCATCACGCATCAGAAGCGGAGGTCATCCTCTCGCCCACGCCGTTCTACGCCGAATCGGGCGGGCAGATCGGCGACAGCGGCACGCTGGTGTGGGAAGGCGGCCGCGGGCTCGTCGTCACGACGGCGAAAGCTCCGGCGGGCGAACTGCCCGTGTCACGTGTGCACGTCGAGGAAGGATTCCTTTCGGTCGGCATGAAGGTCAAGGCCTCGGTGCCGGTGCCGGTGCGCCTCGATACCACCGCCAATCACACCGCGACGCATCTGCTGCACAAAGCGCTCAAAGACATTCTCGGGCCGGCCGTGCAGCAGGCGGGATCGATGGTCGCTCCCGACCGTCTGCGCTTCGATTACACGCATCATCAGCCGCTCACCGACGAGCAGATCCGCCAGCTGGAAGAGCAGGTGAACGAACAGGTGCGGGCGAATCACGAAGTCACGAAGAAGGTGATGCCGATCTCCGACGCGAAGCAGAGCGGTGCCGTGGCGATGTTCGGTGAGAAATACGGCGACATGGTGCGCATCGTCAGCGCCGGCGATTACTCGCGCGAATTCTGCGGCGGCTGCCACGTCAACCGCACCGGCGACATCGGCGTGTTCAAGATCATCTCGGATCGTTCACTCGCCGCCGGTGTGCGCCGCCTCGAAGCGGTGACCGGCCGCGGCGCGCTGGCGCTCTTCCAGAAACTCGACGACGCCACCACGGCCGTCGCGGCGCAGGCGCACGTATCGCTCGAGGAGCTGCCGGAGTACGTCCGCTCGCTTCAGGAAAAACAGAAGCAGCTCGAGCGCGAGTTGAAGCAGCTGAAAGTGCGGCTCGCGTCCGCACCCGCGGCCTCGGCGTCGCAGAGCGGGTCGGAGTTCGAAGAGATCTCCGGCGTCCGCCTGATTGCGCGTCGTGTCGACGAGCTCACCGGCGGCGATCTCCGCAATTTCGCGGACGAACTGCGCTCGAAGATCAAGAGCGGCGTCGTCGTCCTCGGTAGCGCGACCGACGGCAAGGTCACGCTCCTGACCGCCGTCACCAAAGACCTGCTCGACCGCGTCCAGGCCAACACGCTCATCGCCCGACTCGCCCCGATCGTCGGCGGCAAAGGCGGCGGCAAGCCGGATCTCGCACAAGCAGGCGGCAAAGACCCGGACAAACTGAACGAAGCCATCGCCACCGCACCGGCCGCGCTGCGGGAAATTCTCGGATAGAAATCCGAAGCTTACGCCGCAATCAGGTTCGTTCTCGTGGAGCGGCGGGCTTCAGCCCGCCGACGTGATCGACTGCTCGGCGGGCTAAAGCCCGCCGCTCCACCAACATGCGACGCCAGTCGCCGCGCTTTCTGGCGTTCGCAGAGGAAGCCGCGAACAGAAGCGGTAGCTTGGCGCCACCGCACTCCACATCGTCTTCTTGTGGAGCGGCGGGCTAAGAGCCCGCCGCTCCACAAGAGAGGCACGTGAAGTTGCCGCGGACCACTCGGAGTTTTGCCAAGCTCGCCTCCGTCAGGTATCTTCTTCGACGTTCCCGGACAATTTGCGGAGGTGGGGTATGTCACGTCGGTCGTTGGTTTCGCTGTTCGTAGTTCTTTTGTGGTCGCTGCCGGCGCTCGCGGTGACTACGAAAAGCGTCGGTGAAGGCATTACCGCCGATGATGTCGTCGGGCTTCTCACCGGTGCAGGCGCGAAGATTTCGAATGTACGGATCACCGGTGCGAA
>DASVUA010000378.1:0-1527 GCA_036387295.1 Thermoanaerobaculia bacterium
TCGCCGCGAACGAGCCGCGCATCCGCGTGCTGACGCATCCCGTGAACCGCAAGCTCGGGGCGACGCTGCGCACCGGTTTCGCGGCATGCACGAAGGATCTCGTCTTTTACATGGACGCCGACATCCCGTTCGATCCCGACGTCCTCGGACGCGCGATGCGGGCGATGGAGCTGACCGATTCCGACATGGTCGCCGCCTATCGCCACGACCGGACGCTCGAGGGCTTCAAGCGCGGCGTCTACACCGTCATCTACAACTGGCTCATCGGCATCCTCTTCGGCTGGCCGCACCGCGACATCAACTTTTCGTTCAAGTTGATGAAGCGATCGGTGCTCGAAGCGATCGAGCTCAAATCCGAAGGCTCGCTCATCGACGCCGAGCTGGTGGTGAAGGCGAAGAATCGCGGGTTCGTGATCCAGCAGATCGGCATCGACTACTTTCCCCGCACGCGCGGCGAGTCGCACCTCGGCTCGTTCACGGTCGTGCTGAAAATCCTGCGCGAGCTGGTGTGGCTCTTTCCCGAAATGCGGCGCCGCTCGGCGCAACCTGCCAAGAACGACGTCGCGGCTCCTGCCGTCGTGCATGAATGAAGCGGCTGATCGTCACGGCCGACGACGCCGGTCTGCATCCCGGCATGACCGCCGGCGCGATTCGCGCGCATCGTGAGGGAATCGTCACGGCCTGCAGCATCGTCGCGAACGGAGCTGCATTCGACGACGCGGTGGCGCGCCTGCGCGACGTGCCGTCGCTCGAAGTAGGGGTGCATCTGACGCTCGTCGAAGAGCGCCCGCTGACGGCGATGCGCTTCCCGAAAAAGTACACGTCGTTCGTGCCGCTCTACCTCGCCCGGGCAATCACCATCGCGCAGATCGAGCGTGAGTTTCGCGCGCAGATCGAGCGCGTCGCCGCGACAGGCTTGCGCATCACGCACCTCAACGGCCACCAGCATCTCCACTTGCTGCCGCGCATCTTTCGCGTTGTGGCGCGTCTCGCCCGCGAATACGAGATCGGTTACGTCCGCATCGTCGACGATCACGGCGGCCGAGCGCGTCCGCTCTCGATGCGCGCGCTCAGCCTCCTCGGCCGTCGCGCACGCGCACCGTTCACGAACGCCCGCACCATCGGCGTGTCGATCGCCGGCCACCTCGACGACGTCGTGCCGCTCCTCGATCATGTGCAGGGCGTGACGGAACTGGTCACGCATCCTGGAATCGGCGTGACCGGCTACGACTGGCAGTACGAGTGGGAGCGCGAAACGCGCGCCCTCTGCGCTGCCGGTCTTCGCGACGAGCTCGCGAAGCGCAACATCGAGCTGATCGCGCCGTCGCAGCTCCACGCGTGATCGCACCCTCGCCCTCGCAACATCACGCGTGATCGTCGCCCTCGCGATATCGCGCGTGATCGTCGCCCTCGCGATATCGCGCGCGATCGCACCCTCACGATATCGCGCGCGATCGCACGTCCTGGTGGAGCGGCGGGCTCTTAGCCCGCCGACCGTCTCTTTGCTGCCGGCGGGCTAAGAGCCCG
>DASVUA010000379.1:0-5117 GCA_036387295.1 Thermoanaerobaculia bacterium
TAGGCGCAAAGGCGCTTTGGTGAGTTCTCGCGCTGAGCGCGATCCGTGCAGCAACTCCCCCAAGCGCCTTCGCGCCTGAGCGCCTACGCGCCTCGGCCTCACTGCATGAATCCCGGCGGCAGCCCCTTCATCATCTTTTTCATCTGCAGGTACTGCTTGAGGAGGCGGTTGATCTCCTGCACCGAGGTGCCGGAGCCTTTCGCGATCCGCTTTTTGCGGTGGCCGTTGATGATCTGCGGGTATTCGCGTTCCTTGCTGGTCATCGAGTCGAGGATGGCCTGCATCCGGACGATCGCCTTCTCGTCGATGTCTTCCTCGTTGATCTTTCCCGCGCCGGGGATCATGGAGACGAGCGACGACAGCGGACCCATTTTCTTGACCTGCAGCAGTTGCGAGCGGAGGTCTTCGAGCGTGAACTTGTCTTTCGCGACGCGCTCCGCGAGACGCGCCGCTTCTTTCTTGTCGACTTCCGCTTCGACCTTTTCGATGAGCGAGAGCACGTCGCCCATGCCGAGGATGCGCTGGGCCATGCGGTCGGGGAAGAAGACGTCGAGGTCGGCGTACTTTTCACCGACGCCGACGAACTTGATCGGGCGATTGACGACCGACTTGATCGACAGCGCGGCACCGCCGCGCGCGTCGCCGTCGAGCTTGGTGAGCACGATGCCGGTGACGCCGAGGCGATCGTCGAACTCTTTGGCCGACTTCACCGCGTCCTGACCGGTCATCGCGTCGGCGACGAACAGGATTTCCGAGGGGCGCGCGTCCGTCTTGATCGTCTGCAGCTCGCTCATCAGCTCTTCGTCGATGTGCAGGCGGCCGGCGGTATCGAGAATGACGGTGTCGTACATCAGCGTGCGGGCCTCGCTGAGGCCTTTGCGCGCGATGTCGATGGCGTTGCGGTTGTCGCCGATCTCGAAGAACGGCACCTTCACGTTGTTCGCGACGATGCGGAGCTGGTCGATTGCGGCGGGGCGGTAGACGTCGCACGGCACGAGGAGCGGACGGCGTCCGCGGCTCTTGAGGTGCAGGGCGAGCTTGCCCGAGGTCGTCGTTTTACCGGAGCCCTGCAGGCCGACCATCATGATCACCGACGGGCTGCCGACCAGAGCGAGGCCGACCTCATTGCCGCCGAGGAGCGCCTGCAGCTCGTCGCGCACGATCTTGGTGACCTGCTGCGACGGCGAGAACGCCGTGAGCACGTCGCCGCCGACCGCTTTTTCACGAACGCGGTTCGTGAACTCTTTGACCGTCTTGAAGTGAACGTCGGCCTCGAGCAGCGCGACGCGGATCTCTTTCAGCGCGTTGTCGATGTGCCACTCGTTGAGCGTCGCTTCGCCGCGCAGGGTCTTGAAGACCCGATCCATCTTGTCCTGAAGGTTGTCAAACATGGCTTCTCTCTAAGCGAGGATGCCTGCAGAATAATCCTTTTGCGGCCGCCCGGCCGTTTCGGCGCACTGCGCTAAAATCGCGGCCGGTGATCCTCCTCCTCGCAGCCCTTCTGTTCCTCACGCCGCAGCAGCCCGACCGCACCTCGGCTTTGCGGTTTCAGCCGTTCGATGCCGGCTTGCCGCGCAGCGGCCAGTGGCGCAACGGCTTCGCCGTGGCGGACATGAATCAGGATGGATTGCAGGATCTCGCCTTTGGTCCGCCGCGCAAACGGCGAGGACCTCCCGTTATTTTCCTCAACGAGCGGAACGGGCGCTGGCGTCAGTGGAGCGAGGCGCAGTTCCCCTCGCTGCCGTTCGACTATGGCGCCGTCGCCGCGGCGGACTTTGACGGCAACGGCACGAACGATCTCGCCGTCGCGTCGCACTACACCGGAGTGACGGTGGTGCTCGGCGATGGCCGCGGCACGTTCGTTCCCTCGCAGGAGGGGCTGATCTACCGCGCTCCGAACGCGCCGGAAGGGGCGGCGCCGTTTTCCTCGCGCGCCGTCGTGGCGGTCGACTGGAACAAAGACGGGCTGATGGACATCGCGGCGTTGAGCGACGGTCCGCGGGGCGGCGGCGTGCAGCTGGGTGTGACCGTCTACGAAAACCTCGGCGCGGCGTGGAAGCCGGTGCGTTCCGCGGTGCGGGAGTATGTGTTCGGCGATGCGATCGCGGCGGGCTACATCGACGGCGATCTGCTGCCGGATCTCGTCACCGCATCGCAGGTCACGAATTACCCGCGCGTGCTGCGCCTCAGCTCGACGCCCGAGGGTCGGCTTCTCGACCGGCAGCTCGCGACGTCGTTGCCGGCCTCGCTCGTCCACTCGACCGACCTGCACGATTTCAACGGCGACGGGCGGGACGAAGTCGTGATCGGCTACACCTCGGCCACGACGCCGAAACGTGCGGTCATCGAGCTCGTCTCGTTTCCTGCCGCCGCCGGTCCGCCGCGCGAGCTCTGGTCCGACGAAGGAAACGGCAAGATCACGGCGGTGGCCGCAGGCGATGTGAACGGCGACGGCTCGATCGACGTCGTTGCGGCGCTGTCCGACGGACGGCTGCTCACGTTCCGCGGCGATGGCCGCAACTTCGTCACGCGCGACGAGGACATCGCGGTTCCGGAATGGCGCCGCGGCTGCACGCCGTACGCCGTGCGTGTGGCCGATCTCGACGGCGATCGCCGCGACGAGATCATCGCCGCGTTCGCAGGCGAGAGCACCGGCTGCACGAGCGGCGGCGGCGTCGAAGTGTGGCGAGCGGTGAACGCGCCGGCGAAACGCCGCTCGGTGCGCCGCTGATGCGGGTGCCGAGCTAGTCGTGGCCGCCCGCTCGTTGCTGCACTTGCGGCGCATGCCGTCCGCTCCCGATCCGTTCGCGCTCCGCGTCACCGAGGTGGCGGCGGGAAATCCGAAGGGCGAGTACGTGCTCTATCACGCGCGCGCCACGCGCCGTGCCCGCAACAATCTCGCGCTCGAATACGCGAAAACGCTCGGCAAGCGCGTCGTCATGGCCGAGTGGCTCGACGAGCCGCACCTCTCGCCGCGCATCGAAGCGTTCCTGCGGAAAGCCGCGGAGCGGACTGCACGCGAAGCGGACGTCGAGTATCTCTTCGAGCCCGGCCGCGACGTGATCGCGCGTGCGAAATTCGTCGTCACCGACGAGTTCCCGACGCTGCGTACGCCGCAATCGGCGACGCATCTCGTCGACGGAAACGGCATTCTGCCGATGCGCGCATTCGCGAAGGAGCAGTACTCGGCGAAGTTCTTTCGAGACAAAGCGCACAAGTTGCTCGAACAGTTCTGGCTACGCACCAGCGCGCCGCGCGACACGCTCGACCTGCACGGCTACGCATCGCGCCGCGACGGCACCGGCATTTCTGCCGCCGTCCATTTCGGCCACCTCGGCGTGCACGAAGTCGTTGCTGCTGCCCTCGAAAGCGACGCGCCCGACGAAGACGTCGACGCGTTTCTCGAACAGGCGATCATCCGCCGCGAGCTCTCGTTCAACATGTGCTTCTACAACGCGCGCTACGATTCGCTCGAGGCGTTGCCCGACTGGGCGAAACGGACGCTCGACAAACATCGCGGCGATCGCCGCAAGCCGTCGTACACGTACGAAGAGCTCGAGCGCGCGGAGACGCACGACGAGGTCTGGAACCTCTCGCAGCAGCAGCTCGTGCGCTGCGGCACGATCCACAACTACCTGCGCATGCTTTGGGGAAAAAAGATCATCGAATGGAGCGAAACGCCCGAGGATGCGCATCGCGCGATGGTCAAACTGCACGACGTGTACGCGCTCGACGGACGCGATCCCAACACGCACGCCGGCGTGCTCTGGTGCTTCGGCAAGCACGACCGGCCGTGGGCGCCGGAGCGTCCGATCTTCGGCTCGATCCGCTGGATGTCGTCGGACATGACGCGGAAAAAGGTTCGGCTGAAGGAAATCGCTGACGAGGTCGCGCGCTGCGGCGAATCGTAATCCGACAGTAATCCTGCGGCCTCAGAGTTCGCGCTCATGAACACGATGCAGGAACTCGAAAATATCGATCGCATGTCGGAAGAGCAGCTGGACGAGTTGCCGTTTGGCGCGATCCGGCTCGACAAAGAAGGCAAGATCCTCAGCTACAACGTCACGGAGTCGAAGCTCACAGGGCGCGATCCGAAGCGCGTCATCGGCCGCAACTTCTTCACCGACGTCGCGCCGTGCACGAACGTGCAGGGTTTCGCCGGCCGGTTCCGCGAAGGGGTGGCGAAAGGGAACATGCACATCATCTTTCCCTATCGCTTCGATTTCGAAATGGCGCCGCGCGACGTGACGGTCACGCTCTTCTACTCGACCCAGACGGAAACGGCGTGGGTTTTCGTACGCGAAGCGAACTCCTGACGTGGCTCTCGAAGCCACTGACAGCCGGCAGGCGATTCTCGATCAGCTCTTCTCGCGCTCGAGTCTGCGGATCGCGTTGCACGGCATTCACGAGGCCGAGCAGACGGATCGTGTGATCGGGTACGAGGCGCTGATGCGCGGACCGCGCGGCACGCCGTACGAATCGCCGCCTCTCGCGTTCGCGATGGCGGCGACGCTCGACCTGCTCGAACAGCTCGACTGCCGCTGCCTCGAGCTCGCGTCGACGGTGTCGTGCGACGGCCTGCTGTTTCTGAACGCGCATCCCCGCACGATCATGTGCTCGGAGATGTTCTGGGCCACGGTCGGCTCGTTCACGCGGGCGCCGCACGACGTGGTGTTCGAGGTGGTCGAGCATTCGCCGGCGCGGCAGGACGATCTGCTGCGCGCCTTACGCGAGCTGCGCGCGCTCGGCTTCCGCATCGCCGTCGACGATCTCGGCGAAGGCTCGGCCGGACTGCGCCGCCTGGTGGAGTTCGCGCCCGATTTCGCGAAGATCGACCGCTTCTTCATCGATGGCATCGACCGCGACCGCAAACGCCGCGCGGTGGTGAAAGGTCTCGTCGAGATGAGCCACGAGCTCGGCACCGTCATCATCGCCGAGGGGGTCGAACGCGAGGAAGAACGCCGCGTCCTCTGCGACCTCGGCGTCGGCCTGATGCAGGGATGGCTGTTCGGGAAGCCGGAGGATGTGGTTTGAGGCGGCGCGTTGCGCGTAGGCAGTTGTCGGTTCTCTGTTGCCCGTTGCCCGGGCTTCATCGCTCGAGCGGGATATGGACCGGC
>DASVUA010000380.1:0-6139 GCA_036387295.1 Thermoanaerobaculia bacterium
GACGCGTTGATCTGGGGCGGAAGCCTCATGCTGCTCTTCTTCGTCGCCGCCTATGCGTTGCGCCGCGTCCCGCTGCCGTACATCCTCGCCGCGGTGTTCCTGCCGGCGATCGCGAACGCGGCCCTGCTCGGCTTGCAGACGCTCGACATCTGGAACCCGTGGGTGTTTCCGGAAGACACCTACTTTCGCGCGACCAAGATCGCGTTTCTCGGAAATCCGGACGATCTCGGCGTCTATCTCGCGGTGCCGGCGCTGTTCGCCGCGGCACTCGCGCTGACGTCGGCGCGGTGGCGTGTGGCTTACGGCGCGCTTTGGCTGTACCTGACCGTCGCGCTGCTGGCGACGGAGACGATCACCGCGATCGGCGCCTACACCGTGGCGCTGGCCGCGCTGACGGTTCTCTGGAAGCCGCGTGCGGGACTGCTCGCGGCCGGCGCGATTCCGGTCCTGGTCGCCGTGCTGGCGATTTTCGGGCCGACGCGCGACCGCGTGATCGGGATCGCCCGCTCGATTCAGAACGGCAACTGGGGCATCGCCGTCAGCGGACGCCTGGTGCCGTTTGCCGCGGCAGCGAAGATGTGTGCCGACCGGCCGCTGGTCGGCGTCGGACCGGGCGGGTACAAGTTCCACTACATGAATTACTACATCCGGACACGCGAGGAGATGCCGCGCTACTTCCGGACCGCGCACACAGAGGCCGTCAATTTCGGCGAAGCGCACAACGATCATCTGCAGCTTCTCGCGGAAATGGGCGTGCCCGGGTACGTCACGGTCGCGGGCGCGATTCTCTCGGTCGGCTGGTTCTCGCGGCGGCGCCGTGCGGCGTTCCGCGATCGCGAGCGAAACGAGGTCGCTGCCGTTCTCGCCGCACCTCTCGTCATCCTGCTGGGCATCACGGCGCTCGCGCAGTTCCCGCTGCTCATCGCCGCCCCCGCGTACACGTACACCCTGCTCGGCGCGGTCTGCGTCGCATGGAGCGGCGATGATGATGCGTAACGCCGCCGCGCTCGCGATCGTCGTCGTCGCGGCGTTCGCGCTGCATCGCATCGTCATCGTTCGGTGGCATTGCAACAACATCGAAGGAGCGGTGAATCGCGCGACCGACGCGCCGCTCGTCCGGTCGGACGATTACCGGGTGCGTCAGGCCGCGGAACGGAACGTGGCGCTCGCCACCGAATGCCTCGACCGCTGCAAGACGGACGTGAATCTGGCGGTGCTGACGGCCGCGAATTTCATGATGCTCGGACGCGACGACGCGGCGGTGCCGCTGTACGAGCGCGCGCTGAAATACGACCAGCGTCCCGAGATCTACTTTGCCCTTGCGGCCGCGCAGTCGAACCTCGGCATGCGCGAAGCGGCACTGCAGAACGCGGTCGCCGGCGCCGATTTCGCCGGTCTGGACGGTCTCGCCGAGATTCCGGACGGTACGCTTCGCTGGCGCGCGCACGAGATCGTCGGCACGCGTCTGGAGCGGTATCGCGCACGCAGCGGAGCGCCGCCGCGGCGGAACGTCATCGTGAACGGCGAATTCGACGAACCCGGCCCGCGCGGGCCGTCGGTCCACATCGACGGCTACGCGTACGTTCCATCCGCCGCGGCGCAGTGGGAGCTGGTGAACCCGTACGGCTCGACGACGACCACGCTCGTTCCTTCGCAACGGCGGCCGGGCGGCAAGGCGATCCGCGTGACGACCACGCGGGAGCTCAGCGGCCTGCGGCAGCGATGGCCAAAAACCAAGCCGAAAGGGCGCGTGCTGACGACGGTCTGGGTGTTCGTCCATCGCGGCCGCGTTTCGATCGGCAGCGGAACAGGTCTCGGGCCGATGCAGAATGCGTTTTCGACGAGCACGGGCCGGTGGGAAAAGCTGGAAGCGACGAACGAAGTCTGCCCCGCGACGACGACGCAGGTTCAGGCGGCCGACGGCGGCGCGGATTTCATCATCGACGAAGTGACGGTGCGCGAAACGATGGCCGCACCTCCGTGCGACTCCTGAGCGATGTCTGAACCGACCGTTCATTACGTCGTCGATGCGCCGAACACCGAGGTCGCCGTGTTCGAGCTCGCGCTGCGCGTCGGCATGCCGTTCGTGCTCCATCGTTCCGCGAGCAGCGTTCCGCGCAGCGCGTTCGTGGCGCAGCTCGCGGCGGCCGACGTCGCGCGAGCCGCGTCGCTCCTCACCTATGAGCACGAGCAGCATCTCGGCGATCCGCAACGCGATGCCCTCGGCCGCGTCGCGCCGGAGCACGCGCCGCTCGGCGCCGAGCTGTTCGATCCGCCGCTCGAGCGGATCGCGGAGAACGTCGTGCTGCAACTCGCGTCGCAAGGCGTTCCCATCGAAGCGCGCCGCCACCCGTGGGGCGCCGGCAAGTACGCGATGGTGCTGACGCACGACGTCGACGGTCCGCGTCTCCTCATCGCGTTCGCACTCGCACGCGCGGCGTTCCTCGGCATCCTGCGCGGAAACCGGCACGAGCTCGATTCCGCGCTCGACGGCGCCGGCGCGCTCCTCTTCGGCAAGCGCCGCGATCCGTACTGGAACTTCGACGCCTGGCGCGAGCTCGCGCGAGAGCTCGGGGCAAAGTCGGCGTTCTATTTTTACTGTGGCCCCACTCCCGCCGCGGGACGTCACGCGCGCGATCCGCGGTACGACATCGCGAAGCCGCGGTTCGCGAAGCTGCTGCGCCAGCTCGCGGCCGAGGATTGGGAAACAGGCGTGCACTTTGGCATTCACGCAGACTCGGCGCAGGCGCTCGCCGAAGCGCGCGAGCGGCTCACGAAGATCTCCGGCCGCGCGGCGCTCGGCGGGCGCGCGCATTACTGGGCGCTCGACTGGCGCGACATGCTCGGCGCGTGGCAGCGCATCGAACGCGCCGGCTTCACGTACGACACCAGCGTCTCGCCGCAACGCGTCGGCTGGCGCGGCGGCACGATGCTGCCGACGACGCCGTCCGCATTCTGGCGAGGCTTCGACGGCGAGCCGTTCGTCGTGATGCCGACCGCTCTGATGGACGCGTACCTCGTGAAATTCACGTCGTTCGATCAGGCCAGTCAGAGCGCGCGCGTGGCGGCGGTGCTCGAGCGCGTGCGCAAACCGGGCGGCCTGCTCGTGCTCGACTGGCACGTGCGCGCTGGACACAACCAGGGCGCATTCACCGGATTCATGGACGCGCTCTGGCCGGTGATCGCGGCGGCGCGCAACGACTCCGCGTGCCGCTGGCTCGGCCCGGCAGAAGCGGCGGCCGAGTGGCGAGCACACGTACGCACCCTCTTCCGAGGAATTGAAGGATGAAGCGCATTGCCGTCATCACCGCGCGCGACGCCGGCTATCCGCGCATGATCGTGCAGCACCTCATCGCGAACGGCATGCCGCCGGTCGCGATCTTCACCGGATCGCCGGTCGAGCAGCGCCTGTTCACGGTGCGCTCGCTGCTGCGCGTGGCGCGGCGTCACGGCTGGCTCGAAGTGTGGCGGCGGTTTCGCGAGCGCAAACAGCCGGTCGAGCGTCATGAAACGCCGCCGCCGACGCAGCCGCTCGAAGCGCTGGCGCGCGCATGCGGCGCGAAACTCGTCCGCTACGACTTTCTCAATTCGATCAACACCGCGGTCGCGCTGATGAAAGAACGTTGCGACATCGTCCTGCTCGCCGGATGCGGACTGGTCGGGCCGTGGATCGCCGAAGCAGGCGCGCCGCTCTGCCTCAACGCGCATCCCGCGCTGCTCCCCGGCGTGCGCGGCGTCGACGTGATCGAATGGGCGGCCATCGAAGAACGGCAGTTCGGCATCACCGTCCATCACGTCACCGACAAAATCGATGCAGGCGCGATTGTCAGCCGCATCGAGGTCGAGCCGCAGCCGGGCGAAACCCTCGGCGCGTTCCGCGAACGGATGGTGATCCTGCAGGCCGAGCAGATGGCGAACGCCGCGATCGCGTCGGCCACCGGCACGCCCGAACTGCTGCCGAACGACGTCAGCAAATCGGTGTTGCGATTCGCGACCACGGCCGCCGACCGCAAACGCGCGCAGCGCGCATTCAGCGCGCGCTACACCTTGAAATCGTCGTAGCTCTTCGCGCCGACGCTCAGCGCGGCCGGTAGCGGCGCATCTTCGTCCAGATCGAGGCAACGCACCGCGCCGTTCTGGAGCTGGTAGCGAAAGCGGCTCTCGGGGCAGATCGCGATGCCCTCGCCATCGAACGCGAGCTTGTGTCCGTGGCGGCTCATCCACCCGGACTGCTTCGCCGGTACGCCGGTCATCAGCGCGTAATCGGGAACGTCCTTCGTCACGACCGCGCCGGCGGCGACGAAGGCATAGCGGCCGAGCGTCGTGCCGCAGACGATCGTCGCATTCGCGCCGACGGTCGCGCCGCGCCGCAGCAGCGTCTTTTCGTACAGCGTCTGACGCACCACCTGCGAGCGTGGATTCGTCACGTTCGTCAGCACACACGACGGACCGAGAAACACGTCGTCCTCGATGACGGTGCCGGTGTAGATCGAGACGTTGTTCTGCACCTTCACGTTCGAGCCGATCACGACGTCGCTGGCGATGAAGCAGTTCTGCCCGAAGACGCAGCGCGCGCCGATCTTCGCCCCTTTCGAGACGTGCGAAAAATGCCAGATCTTCGTTCCCGCAGCGATGTCGCAACCGTCGTCGACGATCGAGGTCGGATGCACGTAGAAATCAGCCATGGTTCCTCCAGTTGCGAACGGTCTCCGCGATGATGCGCGACGCGTCGCCGTTGCCGAAGCCGGCGGGCGGCTCGACGCGTCCCGACGCACGGCCGGCGGCAGCGACGATCCGTTCGCGATCCGCTCCGACCAGCACGTTACAGCCGGCGGTCACGGTCTCCAGCCACTCCGTTTCGTCGCGCAGCGTGAGCGTCGGCACGCCGTGAAACGCCGCCTCTTTCTGCAGGCCGCCCGAATCGGTCAATGCTCCGCGCGCTCCTGCCAGCAGCGCCTGCATCTGCAGGTAGCCGATCGGCGGCGCGAGCACGACGCCTCCGCCGGTCGCGATGCCGAACTCCTCGAGCTTCTTTCTGCTGCGCGGGTGAATCGGCCAGAGCACCGGCGCGATGCGCGTGGCGATCTCTTCGAACGCGCCGGCGATCGCGCGGAGGCGCTGCGGATCGTCGGTGTTTTCGGCGCGATGTACCGTCGCGATGAAGTACTCGCCGTCGCGTAACTGCCATTCGTCGAGGAGGCGCGCACGTTCCGGTTCGTACGCCGCACGGAAGCGCAACACGCAGTCGTACATCACGTCGCCGGTGACGATGACGTTGTCTCCCTCGATGCCCTCGCGGCGCAGGTTGTCAACGGCCAGCTGCGTCGGCACGAAGAGCAGATCGGAGACGTGATCGGTCAGCACGCGATTGATCTCTTCCGGCATGCGGCGGTTGTACGAACGGAGCCCCGCTTCGACATGCGCGACCGCGATGTGCAGTTTCGACGCGGCGAGCGCGCCGGCGAGCGTGGAGTTCGTGTCGCCGTACACGAGCAGCATGTGCGGCTTCTCGCGGACGAGCAGTTGCTCGACTCCTTCGAGGATGCGTGCGGTCTGCGCGCCGTGCGAATCGGAGCCGACGCCGAGGTTGTACGCCGGCGCGGAAAGCCCGAGCTGGTCGAAGAACAACGCTGACATCTCGTGGTCGTAATGCTGTCCGGTGTGCACCAGCACTTCGTCGACGCCCGCTTCTTTCAACGCCGCGGACACGACCGCGCCTTTGACGAACTGCGGCCGCGCGCCGACGACGGTGAGTACTTTCATCGTGCTCATTTATCGATTCACCAGCTTCGCGACGAACGACTCCGCGATGCGCGCGCGATCGTAATGCGCAAAGACGTACGCGCGGGCGTTCTGTCCCATGGCCCGCGCTTCATCGCGCCGCGCGACGAGACCTGCGATCGCATCCGCGAGCGCTTCCGGATCTTCCGGCCGCGCATGCACGCCGGCCTTTGCGCGGGTGATGAGCCGCAGCGCCTCCCCTGCCGGCGCGGAGAGCACGACCGGCAGCGACGCGGCCATGACTTCGAACATCTTCGACGGCAGCGCGCCGGCCATGGTCGGGCTGTCGACGAGCGGCACGAGTCCCGCGTCCCACTCGCGCATCCCTTCGAGCACTTCGCGGCGCGTGCAATGGCCG
>DASVUA010000381.1:0-2184 GCA_036387295.1 Thermoanaerobaculia bacterium
CAGCTCGCATGGACCGGCACGGCGTGGAGCGAGTGGCTCCAACATGGCGGAACCTTCGCCGCCGGCAGCAGCCCCGACGTCTCGTCGCTCGCGCCGAACCGGCTGGAGGTGTACGGCCGCGGCGCCGATCACGCGCTCGTCCGCAAATCGTGGAACGGCACGCGGTGGACCGACTGGGAACGGCTCGGCGGCGTGCTCACTTCCGATCCCGGCGCGATCGCACGCGTCAACAAAGTGCGCTTCCTCGCCGAAACAGAAGAGATTCTTCGACGCAATGGCGTCCGGCGCGGCGGTGCCGTTTCGGTCGGCGTCGTCGACCGCGGCGGCCGCGTTTACTTTCTGAACTACGGCCAGATCGAGCCCGGCGTGCGCGCCAGCGAAGACTCGGTCTATTCGATCGGCTCGAACAGCAAAGTGCTGACCGGCATGATGATCAAGCAGATGGCCGAGGAGCAGCCGCCGCGCGTCGTGCTCGACCACCCGGCACAGCTCTACCTCCCGCGTGAAATCGTGCTGCCGGTCTGGTATCCCGATCCATCCAACACCGGCGTCAGGACGCACATCACGGTGCGGCACCTGTTGACGCACCGCTCCGGGCTCCCGCGAGACATGGGCACAGAGCCGCTCGACATGCGGCTGGCGAACTTCGTCCGTCTCTTCTCGCCGGTCCGGCTGACCCGCGAGCCGGGCGCGGAAGTCGAGTATTCGAACATCGGCTCGGAGTTGATGACCGCCATCGTCGAGCAGGTCGATGGCCGCAGCTACAGGGAGTCGCTACGCGCACGGCTCGCCACGCCGCTCGGCATGACCAGCACCGGACCGAATCTTCTGTCGCACCCGCGATTGCCGCCGCACAAGATCGGCTATCCGGAAGGGGGCGGCTACGTGCAGTCGACCGCGCGCGATATGGTGAAGTTCCTCCGTGCCGCCACCCGCTGGGATCCGCTGTCGGGCCCCATTCTTCGCGCACAGACCGAAAGCCTCACCTGGTTCGGCAATGTGCTGACCGGCGCGTTTCACCACAACGGCGACAACCCCGCGGCCGACGAAGCAACGTGGGGCCGCCACCAGTCGGGCCTCATGGCGGATCAGGAATCGCAGACCGGCGTCATCATCCTCACCCAGGGCCATCCGCAGATCAACGCGGGGAACGCCGTCACGATCGCGGCGGACATCATCCAGCTCGTACGCGCCCGCCCGGGGAACGACATCTACAACTGGTGATCGATCATCGCGGACGCGCGGTTCAGTGGAGCGGCGGACAAGCCCGCCGCTCCACAGTCGCGGTGGATGACGAACCGCGCAATCGCAGCCTACTGTGCGGCGGATGCCGAGGTGATGAACTCGATCTGTGCCGGCACCGTCATGCGCAGCACTGCGCTCTGCCGGAACCGCCGGACGTATTCGGCACCGATCTCTCCCACCAGCCGCGTGGCCACAGCGTCGCCGCCGTGCGCGATCTCGATCACCACTGTGTCTTCGCGCGCGCCGAGCCACGCGCCGCGCGCCTGCCAGATCGTGAAGCCTTCGGGAAACCGCGGCTCGACGACCTCGGTGATGAAGGTCTCGATCTGCGCGTCCGTGATCGCGCCGCCGCCCGACACCGACCGGCCGCAGTAGAGACGATCCGAGACAGACGAGCCGCGCCGCGCGATGCGCTCGCGAATGACCGTGATCTTCTCCTCGACCTTCAAGGCGCGCATGGGCGAGGCGGTGCTGAGCAGAATCGCCAGAGTGAGAACGATGGAGGTTCGACGCATCCGCCGATGGTAGCCGCTCCGGCGCCGCGGGCAAGCCCGGCGAGCGCCGGCATCGACCCGCGTCACCTGCTCAGCGCTAATGCAGCAGCCCCGCTCTAACAGCCGACGTGGCTGAAACTCGCAGCGGAGCGAACGAGCTCGCCCTTTGCGGCCTTCGATGAGAGATACAGCGTGATTTCGCTCTCGTTGTAATGATCCGAAGTGTCGACGAGCGCGTCGAGACGTCCGTCGCGGTCGAGGTCTCCGGCCCAGATGACTTGCGGCATCTGTTCGGAGTCCCACCCTTTGCCGTCATCGCGTGCGTATGCGCGATAGAAGAACAGCTTTGTTTTCGCCGGTCCCGATTGCAGCGTGACGGCACAGGAACCCTGCCGAGGGTCCTGTGCGGCGACCCGAGTGCACGAGAGGTGGAACCTGTACTCGT
>DASVUA010000382.1:0-2679 GCA_036387295.1 Thermoanaerobaculia bacterium
TCCGGGTCGTAGAGAAAGACGTTGATGAGCGCCTGACTGCAGCGGCGCGCCGACGCCACCCGGTCGCCGGTGGTCAGGTTCTCCACCTTGATCAGAAGCTGCGTATCGATGGCGCGGCGCACCGGCGCCGGCACCTGGACATCGACCGACAACGCGAGCAGGTCGAACCAATAAAGGTAGTGAACGAGCTTGACCGAGTGCGCCAGCGGAGTCTGCCGGTGCGCGACCAGCCTCAAGCGTACCGAGTAGTAGCCGGTCAGCCGTGCGGTCTGCGCGATCTTGCCGACGAGCTGGGTCGTGACGTTCGCGTTATCGAGGACGGCGAGCGTCTCCTGCTCCGACAGAACGGTCGCGTTCTCGGTCACGAACGCGATCAGCTCCTCGCGCGAGAATGAGCTCAGCTTCTGCACGATTCTTTATCGACAGGCCATCGGCACGGATGGTATTCTCGCCCCGCGTTAACGCTTATTTCAATAAACGATTCCCCGCAAATGACTGTGCACGTTGCAGGTTGCTGTAAGGTAGGGCTTTGACGACACACCCAACCGTCTCGTGGATCGAACAGTTCCTCCGGCGCATGGCTGCGGCCCGCGTCGTGATCCTGTTCTTCTTCCATGCAGTCGTGTTCGCCGCCTGTTACGCGATGGCGACGCTGGTGCGGTTCGACTTCGCGATTCCTTCGAATTACCACGAGACGTTCAAGCTGACGCTGCCGATCGTCGTTGGCGTCCAGCTCCTCGTCGGTCTCCTCTTCGGCTTCTACCGCGGCTGGTGGCGCTACGTCGGCATCGCCGATGTGATCCGCCTCGTCACCGGCGTCATGACCGCGACCGGCGTGCTCTTCCTGATGTGGCACCTGGCGCGGACCGGCGACGTGCAGCTCGGCGTTCGTCAATCCTCACGCGGCGCGCTGCTGATCAACCTCGCGTTCACGCTTCTCTCGCTGTTCGGCGCACGGCTGCTGGTGCGCGTGAGCCGCGACCGCTGGCGTCCCACCGCGGCCGCATCCGGCGCCCGCCGCGTCATCATCATCGGCGCCGGCGACGCGGGCGAAACGCTTGCGCGCGAGCTCGAGCACCGGCCGCAGCTCGGCATGCGCGTCGTCGCCTTCATCGACGATCAGCGCGCAAAGTGGGGATCGTCGATCCGCGGCATCAAAGTCACGGGTCCGATCGCGAACGTCGCACAGCTCGCCGATACGCATGGTGCCGACGAGGCGCTGATCGCGATTCCGAGCGCGTCAGGCAAGCGCATCCGCGAGATCATCCATCACCTTTCCGAGGCGGGACTCGAGTTCAAGACGATGCCGGGGATCGACCAGCTCGTCAGCGGCAAAGTGCAGGTCACGCAGCTCCGGCCCGTCAACGTCGAAGACCTCCTGCGGCGCAAGCGCGTCGAGCTGCCGGGCGACCCTGTTCGCGAGATGTTCCGCGGCAAGCGGGTCGTCGTCACCGGAGCCGGCGGCACGATCGGCAGCGAGCTGGCGAGCCAGATCGTCCGCTTCGATCCGGAACGCCTCGTGCTCGTCGAGCGCTCCGAATACGCGCTCTACGAAGTCCGGAAGCGGCTCCTGCGCGAACTGCCGGAAACGCGCGTGCAGATCACCAACGCGCTGGTCGACATTCAGCAGGCCGACACCGTCCGCAACCTTCTGCGCGACGTCGAGCCCGACATCGTCATTCACGCCGCGGCGCACAAGCACGTGCCCCTCGGCGAGGAAAATCCGCCCGAGTACGTCCGCAACAACGCGCTCGCGACGCGGATGCTCGCCGAGCTGTGCGACATCGCGGGCGTCGAGCGTTTCGTCCTCATCTCCACCGACAAAGCCATCAACCCGACCAGCGTCATGGGGGCGTCCAAACGCGCCGCCGAGATTCTGCTGCTCGACGTGGTGCGCCGCAGCAGCACGATGAAGGCGACCGCGGTCCGCTTCGGCAATGTGATCGGCTCGTCCGGCAGCGTCATTCCGCTGTTCATGGAGCAGATCGCGCAGGGCGGCCCGATCACGGTGACGCACGCCGACGTCACACGCTACTTCCTCCGCACCTCGGAAGCGGTTTCGCTCGTGCTGCAGGCGGCGACCCTCGGAAATCGCGGCGATGTGTTCATGCTCGACATGGGCGAGCCGGTGAAGATCGTCGACCTCGCGCGCGACCTGATCCGCCTCTCGAACCACACCGAAGAAGAGATTCCGATCGTCTTCAGCGGCCTCCGTCCCGGCGAAAAACTGTTCGAAGAAATCCGTCTGCACGGCGAGGCGATGCAGCCGACCGTCCATCCGCAGATCGTCGTCACCGCCGCACCGCAGCCCGATACCGAGCGCGTTTCCGCCTGGACTCGACGCGTGCGACTCGCAACGGAGCGCGGCGATGACGTCCGCACTTTGCTGCGCGAGCTGATCCCCGAGTTCCGGCCCAGCGGCGACAACGAACCACCGGCCCCCCTCACCTCCCGGCGCCTCACGCCGGTGCCGAACGCTACGCGTCGGCCGGTGAAGGAGACGCAGATTGCTACCGCCTCGTCTTAACGCCGACCCCGCGGCCACGGAGCCGCCGCAGTTGAACCCGATCGCCAGCCGCCCTCCCCTCTCGCAGTGGGAGCGCCTCATCGCCGCCGCGTTGCTCATCGGCGCCGCGATCGTGCCGTTGTATGTGAGCCCCGCCGGCGACGATCACTTTC
>DASVUA010000383.1:0-7901 GCA_036387295.1 Thermoanaerobaculia bacterium
GATGGCTCCGAGGTAATCGCCGAGGGCGTAGAGCGGCAACCAGGCGCGGAGACCGGAGCTGTGCGAAAGCAACTCGCGATACGTGAAGCCGCGGTACTCGTCGTCGAGCGCGATCTTTCCTTCCGCGACTGCCTGCAGCACGAGGATCGTCGTGACCAGCACCTTCGTCGTCGAGGCGCAGTCGTAGATCGTGCCCGTCGTGGCGGGGATGCGCAGCGGCACCGCGACGGCATGACCGAGCGCATCCATTTCGACGATCTCATCCGCCGTCCCGACGACCCACGACGCACTCGGGAACGAGCCGAGATCGCTTTCGCGTTGGAGGAAATCACGCAGCGTCATCCGGCCCGGATCATTGCACAGGAACGGCTGCGCGCCACACCTGTCAACGTGTGCCGAAATGCCTTCCCTGCTACGATCCGCCCGAAATCGGCTTCACCCTACAAACTAATGTTCCGTCTCGAACAGCTCGACATCCACGGCTTCAAGTCGTTTTACGACCCGGCCAAGCTCACCTTCCCCGCGCCAATGACGGCGGTCGTCGGCCCGAACGGCTGCGGCAAATCGAACATCTGTGACGCTCTGATCTGGGTCCTCGGTGAGAACCGCGCCTCGCACATCCGCGGCGAGACGATGGAAGACGTCATCTTCCAAGGCTCGGCCCGCCGCCGCGCGCTTTCCATGGGCGAGGTGACGCTGACCCTCGGCGCGATGAACGGCGACAGCGATCACCCGATCGCCGACGACGGCAAGATCGTGATCAACCGCCGCGTCTTCCGCGACGGCCAGTCGGAGTTCCGCCTCAACGGCAAACGCGTCCGGATGAAGGACATCTCCGACATCCTGATGGACACCGGCCTCGGCATCCGTAACTACAGCGTGATGGAGCAGGGGAAGATCGATCTCATCCTCTCCAACAAGCCGCAGGACCGCCGCCGCCTGATCGAAGAAGCGGCCGGCATCACCAAATACAAAACGAAGCGCCGCGCCGCGGAGCTGAAGCTCGAAGAGACGCAGCAGAACCTGTTGCGCATCGACGACACGCTCTCCGAGGTCACGCGCAACCTGAACTCGCTCAAGCGGCAGGCGTCGAAAGCGCGCCGCCACAAAGAGCTCGCCGACCAGCTCTCGCTCGCGAAACGCTCGCTCTACAAAGGCCGCATCCTCGCGGCGCAGATCGAAGAAGAGACCGCGACGGCCGGCCTGGCCGACGCGCAGGTGCGCGAGAGCGAGATCGCCGCGCAGCTCGCGGCCGACGAAGCGGAGCTGGCCGAGACACGCACCGTGCACACCGACCGGACGCATCACGCGTCGCGCGTTCGCGAGGAGATCGCCGGCCTCACCGGCGAAGTCGAACGGCTCCGCTCGTTCCTGCAGCAGTCGGAAACGAACCTCGGCGATCTCGTGCAGCGCATCGACAACGCGCGCGGCCAGATCTCGACGCTCGAGCAGGAAGGCAGCGAACAGCAAGCCGGCCTCGACGAGAAGACGCAGCAGCTCGAAGGCGCACGCGCGGAGCGCAACCGCCTGCGCGACATCGCCGATCAGCTCGAGCGCGATCGCCAGGAAAAAGGCGACGCCGTTCGCCGCAACGAGAAGGCGCTCGCCGAATCGCGCGAAGCGCTGATGCGCACGATCGGCAAGATCTCCGAGGCACGGAACCAGGTGCACCAGATCGAGATCGCGGTCGAAAAATGCGAGTTCTACCTCACCAAACTCACCGAAAGCGCGCGCAAAGCGGCCGAAAGCCGCGACGGCGCACGCACGCAGATGTACGAATGGGAGCAGTCGGTTCGCGATTCGGAGCAGAACCTGCTGATCGCGCAGCAGACCGCGCGCGACGCGGTCGTGCGCCGCGACGAGCTCTCCGCGCAACGTGAAGCAGGACGGCAGTCGCTCGCGTCGGCGCGCGACTCGATCTCGCAGGCGACGTACAAAGTCGACTCGCTGCGCTCGCTGCTCGCGTCGCTCGAAGCGCAGGACGAGAACGTCCGCCGCGCGATCATGGAGCTGATTCCGAACGCGGAAGCGGCCGCCGAATCGGTGCGCGCCGCGGAAGGATTCGAAGCGGCGCTCGACAACCTGCTGCGCGAGGTGTCGAAAGCGATCGTCGTCGATTCCAGCGCGACCGCATACGAAGCGATTCGCCGTCTGCGCGAGCGCGGCGCAGGCCGCGGCGCGTTCATGACGCTCGACTTCACGCCGCGCGGCGAAGGCACGCGCCGCGGCGACGCCGGACAGTCGGTTCTCGGCGAAGGCGCCGTGGCCGACGCGGTGCGCCTCGCGATCCCCGAGGCGTACATCGTCAACACACTCGAAGAAGCGTTCGACCGCGCGCAGGAGCGGCCGCACGCGACGTTCGTGACCCTCGAAGGCGACATCGTGCGCGGCCCGCTCGTGGTCGGCGGCAAGACGGAAGGGGCGACGCCCGGCGTCTTCTCGATCAAGCGCGAGATCGCCGATCTCGTCGCGCTCCTCGGTTCCGAGGAATCGCGCGCGAGCGGGATCGCCGCGGAGCTGCAGGGACTCGAAGACGA
This sequence comes from Thermoanaerobaculia bacterium, assembly GCA_036387295.1. Classification (GTDB taxonomy): domain Bacteria; phylum Acidobacteriota; class Thermoanaerobaculia; order Gp7-AA8; family Gp7-AA8; genus QHVT01. Next base: position 2,538 of record DASVUA010000383.1, read on the forward strand.
GCTCCGCGCCGCGGACGACGCACGCATCATCGCGGAAGAGCGCGCGCGCACGGCAGAACAGGAACTGCGCGAGAAGAAGAATCAGCGCGAGCGCGCGGGACAGGAACTGCAGCGCTACGAGAAAGACCTCGCCGTCGCGTCCGAAGAGCAGACGCTGTACATCGAGGAGAAAGAGCAGTTGCTCGCGCGCAAAGCGGCGGCCATCGGCGGCGTCGACGGCCTGCAGGCGCGCGAGGCGGAACTGCACGAGCAGATCCGCGTGCACGAGGAGCAGCTCGGCGACGCACGCGCGGCGTTCGAGCAGGTGACGGAAGTCGCGTCGAAGGCGCGCGTCGATGTCGAGACCGCGGCAGGCAACGTGAACGCGATCCAGCGCGAGCACGAGAACCTCTCGCGCATCGTCATCTCCCTCGGCTCACGCGCCACGCAGTTGCAGAACGAGATCGAGAACCTCATCCGCCGCCAGGGCGACACCGGCGTTGCGGTCGAAAATGCACGGACGCAGCTCGAGCAGTCGCTCGCGAAACTGCACGACGTCTCCGAGGCCCGGATCGCACTCGAAGCCGAAGCGGCCGACCTCACCACGCGCGTGCAGGAGCTGGAAGCGCGTGCGATTGCGTCGCGCGAGACGTGGAACACGGCGAAGAACACCCTCTTCGATTCGGAGCGCCGTCTCGATCGCGCCAAGTCGGCGTTCGACCTTCTGCGCGAACAGATCTCGCTCGATCTGCACGCCGGCATCGACGCGCTCGCCGACGCCGAACCGCCGGCGGACGACGAAGCGCGCACGACGCTGGAGTCCGAGGTCGCGAAGCTGAGCGATCAACTCGACAAGATCGGGCCGGTCAACGTGCTGGCGATCGAAGAGCATCAGGAGCTCGAGACGCGCGAGTCGTTCCTCCGCACGCAGCGCGACGATCTCGTGCAATCGATCGAAGCGCTGCGCCAGACGATCCGCAAGATCAATCTCACCTCGCGCGAGCTGTTCCGCGAAGCGTTCACGCAGGTGAACGATTCATTCACCACGATCTTCACGTCGCTCTTCGGCGGCGGCACCGCGCGCATGCAGTTGCTCGACGAAGAAGACGTGCTGGAGAGCGGCATCGAGCTCGTCGCGCAGCCGCCCGGAAAAAAGAATCAGTCGATCGCCCTGCTCTCCGGCGGCGAGCGTGCGCTGACCGCAATCGCGCTCCTGTTCGCGATCTTCCGCTACAAGCCAAGCCCGTTCTGCATCCTCGACGAGGTCGACGCACCGCTCGACGAAGTGAACACCGAGCGCTTCGTCCGCCTCGTCCGCGACATGTCGCGCGACACGCAGTTCATCGTCATCACCCACTCCCGCCGCACGATGGAAGCCGCGGACGTGCTGTACGGCGTCACGATGGAAGAAGCCGGCTGCTCGCGACTGGTATCTGTGAATTTCGCGGAAGTAGAAGGGTAACGTTTCGATCGATGCCGCGGCTGCGGCCGCGGCGAGCGAAAGCGGCGACTGGCGTCGCCGCACTCCAAACTGAACGTGCGGTTCGCGAGAGCGTGGTGTTTGGTGGAGCGGCGGGCATTAGCCCGCCGGTCTGCTCGCTGCTGCGGCAGCGTTGCTGCCGCGAGTGAAAGCGGCGACTGGCGTCGCCGCACTCCAAACTGAACACGCCCGTCGCGAGGTGGAGAGCGGCAAGATCAGTCGCCGCAGTCCACATCAAGCGGTGGCCGCGGTGGAGATGATCGGCACGACCACAACGTCGCCGTTGGCGTGCGTGATCAGGCGCCAGACGGCGGTGTCGCTCATGTCGGCGAGCTTCGAATCGGAGCCGCACTTGCGGCAGGGGCCCGTCGCCGGGTCGGCGCCGAGCGGCACGAAGTGGAAGCGCTCTTTGCGGCACGAGTCACACAGCTCGCGCAGCACGTCGTAGTTGATCAATGACAATCGATTCATCCCACACCTCTCCTCGGAAGCGCGGATTCTAGGAGTGCATGCTGTGAGCGCTTGTGAGACGCGTCACGCGACCGGCAGCCAGAGCGTTCCGAGCGGAATCTCGATCGCATCGAACGGCTCGACGCGCACGACGTCCTCCCCTTCGTGCGACGGCACGAGCACCCAACGCGAATGCTCGAGCCGGTACGCTTCGAGCGTCTGCTGTTCCGGATCGATCAGCCACGCATGACCGACTTCGTGACGCGCATACGCCGGCAGCTTGCGCACACGATCGAGTCGCCCCGTCGCCGGAGAAACGACTTCACACACCCAATCCGGCGCAAGCTCGAACGCAGCCGTGCGCGGAATCGCCGGCATCCGCTCGCGCCGCCAGCCCGCGATGTCGGGGACGAGCACGTTGGGGCCGAGATGCAGCTCCGGCTCGTCGAGAATCCACCATCCGCCGCGACCACCGCCGCCATGAAAGTTCGTGAGGATAGAGGCGCCGAGCACAGACGCGGCGAGGGCGTGCGGCGACCCAGGACGTGGCGAGGTGTGCAACTCGCCCTCGACGAGCTCCGCGACGAGATGGTCCGGCACCTTCAGCAGGTCGTCATACGTCGCGGGGCGTTTCGCCAGCTTCGACACGCTCGTATTCTACGCGCCGCATTGCGGCGAACGGACTCAGGACGCGGGAACTTCGGGCAACCAGAGCGTGGCGAGCGGAAACTCGATCGCTTCGAACGGCTCGATGCGCGCGACATCGTCGCCGTACGTGCCGAGCAACTCCCACCGGCCATTCGCGAGGCGATACGCGTCGATGAACCGCTGCAGAGGTTCGACGAGCCAGGCAAACGCTACTTCGGCTTGCGCGTACCTGGGGAGCTTCAGCATGCGGTCGAGTCGCCCCGTCGCGGGAGAAACGACTTCGCACACCCAGTCGGGCGCAAGGTCGAATGCAGGAGTGTTCAGCAGCACCGGCATCCGCTCGCGGCGCCAGCCGGCGATGTCGGGCACGAGCACGTTGGTGCCGAGATGCAACTCAGATCCGCGCAAGACCCACCAGCCGCCCGGGCCATTCTCGCCGCCATCGTCGAACATCGAGATGATGCGAGCACCAAGAACGGACGATGCACGTACGTGCGGCGATGCCGGCCGCGGCGACGTGTAGAGCTCGCCGTCGATGATTTCTGCGACGAGATGGTCGGGGACCTCCAGCAGGTCGTCATACGTCGCGGGGCGTTTCGCCGGCTTCGTCACGGTCGTATTCTACGCGCCGGACGACGGCCTGCGTGACGATCCATGCGCTCACGAGGCCGACGACGGCGGAGGCCGTCACATCGCTCATCCAGTGGCGGAACGCGAGCACGCGCGCGAGCGCTACGCCTGATGCAAGCAGGAATGCGACGACGCGCAGCGGCATGCTGCGCGAGCCGAAGATCAGCACGCCGGCCAGCGCGAAGGCGCCGACGGTGTGGCCTGATGGGAAGGAGGTCGAGGAGCCGGGGGCGTAGTGCATCGGGCCGAGCCAGAGCTCAGGACGCGCGCGGCCGACCGTGTGTTTGATGATCTGCGCGACGATGCCGGCGGCGAGTCCGGCGATCGCCATCGCGATCGAATAGGCGACCCAGCGCTTCTCGCGATACGCGATGCCGGCGATGAGAAAGAACGCGACGATCAGCACCGGGTTCATCCCGCCGCCGAGGCGGTTGAGGATGCGGATGACGTGCTCGGTCGCATCCGACTGGATGCCCTCCGCCCAGGCGAGCACCGCGCGATCGGCGAAGAGCCAGACGCACGCCGTGACGACTGCGCCGGCGAGGAGACGGATTGCATCGCGGCGCCAGAGCGAGCGTGCGAAGCGAATCGCGCGCAATTGACGGAGAGGCTCGCGCGGATCGGCGCCCGGCTCGGCGCTCTGCACGATGAGCAGCAGAAGCAGGCCGGCGACGCACCAGAAAACGACGTCCCACGACGGCGCTTCGCGTCCGAGAAACGACAGCTCGTCGACGTCGATCGACTCGTTGACCCAGAGCTGATTCATCGAGACGACGGGCGACGGCCAGAACACCGACAGGATCAGCAGCGTGCAGAACGCCGCCGCGGCGTAGCGCCGTTTCGCATCGCGCGACAGCCGCTCAGCGCCGGTAGACATCGAACCACTTCCCGATCATGCGCAGCTCGTCGACCTTGCGATAGCCGCGCAGCACGTCGGCGATCTCGTTCGCGTTGCGGCGCCGCACGACGATCACCGCCGGCGCGGGCGACAAGGCGCGGAGCTCGGCCGCGTCGACGCGGTTGGCGCGCGCGAGCGCGGGCGGCATTGCGCGCGTCCAGAGATGTGGAGCGACATAGAGCGCGATCTGCTCCGGCGCGGCGTGCTGCTTCTGCAACGCGCGAACGAGCGGCCGCGTCGACGCGAGCTCATTGGCCAGAGGCACGAGCGCGAGCCCCGCGTAGCCAAGCGCGATCACCGGCACGAGCCCTGTGGCGATCGTCGATGCGCGCAGGTGCGAGCGGAGCGTGACGATCATCCCGACGACGGCGGTGAGAAGAAAGAGCGCGAACAGCAGACGCACGTCGAACCGCGACACCAGCGCTCCGTCTTCTCCTTTGATGTGGTGCGGCTGCACGACCAGTCCGGCCACTCCGACGATCGCGAAGAGCGACAGCATGACCAGGTTCGCGCGGCGGCCCCAGAGATCATCGCCGGCATCGACGTAGCGCGCCACGAGCAACGCGACGGCCGGGATCATCGCGATCATGTAGACGTCGAGCTTCGAGGAAAGGAGCGTGTACGGCACGAGCACGGCGAGGAGGTAACTGAGCGCCGATTTCGAACGCTCGTCAACGGCACGCGGCTCGGATGCCGCGCGATTGCGCGACGCGCGCACGGTCCGGACGATTGCCGCCACGCAGAGAAAGAACCAGGGGGCGAGCGTGAGCGGCGCACGCACGACGTAGAACCATGGAGGCGATTTGTGCACCCACGCGCCGACGGCGCGGCCGACGGTCTGCTTGTAGAAGATCTCTTTCCAGAACGCCTCGCCGCCGATGATGATCGCCGGCACGAGCCAGAGCAGCGGCAGCAGCAACATCGGCAGCAGCGCGAGCGCGTCGGTCGCACGCGGCTTCCGTCTGCGCCGGATCGATTCGAAGACGAACAGCGTCAGCGTGATCACCGGCGCCATCGGACCTTTCACCAGAAACGCGAGACCGCTGGCGATACCGGCAGACATCGGCAGCGCACCGTTCGCCCGGAAGATGAAATGCGCGGAAAGCGCGAGCAGTGCCGCGAAGGCAACGTCCATCCGAGCGGTCTGCGCGGAGCCCCAGATGAGCAGCGACGCGCCGCAGATGAACGCCGCGGTCGGTCCGCCCATGCGGTTCATGAGTAACAGCAGGAGCGCGAACGAGATCAGCGACGGCAGCACGAACGGCCAGATCGAGTAGAC
>DASVUA010000384.1:0-9191 GCA_036387295.1 Thermoanaerobaculia bacterium
CTCTTAGCCCGCCGATTGATGCCCGGCGGGCTAAGAGCCCGCCGCTCCACCAACCCGCGTGGGTGGTCCGCTCGCGTGGAGGCAAGTTCCCATACAATCCGCGCCGAATGTCGGCGCCTCTCTTCTTCGCCCTCTACTGCGTGGAGGCGGGGCTGTTTTTCACGGTCGTCCCCTGGACGACGATCTGGACGCTCAATCCGGTGCTGCACAGCAGCATTGCGGTCGGGTCGTTCGTCGACAACTCGTTCCTGCGCGGGTTCGTCTCAGGGCTCGGGCTGCTGCATCTGCTCCTCGGGATCCGCGATCTGATGCGCATCTTCCGCGCGCGGCGTGGGAGCGCGCCGCGGTGATGCGCCGGTCGCGCGTCGCGTGGCTGCTGGCGGGGCTCGGCCTGCTGGCGCTGCAGTGGTTCGCGCAGCAGAACCGCTCGCTTCTCGCACACAACGTCTCGGATCAGAAGCGCATCCTCAGCGCTCTTCTCTTCGTCGCGTGCGTTCCGCTGATCGTCTTCGCGGTGCGCCTCGTCGACCTCTTCGCCTTCGACTTTGTCGCTTCGCGGCGGCGACACGTGCAGGCGCCGCTGCTGCTGCGCGAGCTGGTCTCGGTGATCCTTTACGCGGTGCTGATCGCGTGGGCGCTTTCCGCGATCTTCGAATACAAGGTGACGGCGATTCTCGCGACCGGCACTGTCGTCGCCGCGATCCTCGGCCTGGCATTGCAGGAGACGCTCGGCAATCTTTTCTCCGGCATCGCGCTGCATCTCGACGATACATTCGTGCCCGGTGACGTGATCCGCTCGGGCGATACGTTCGGCATCGTCGAAGCGGTGCGCTGGCGCGGCACGCGGTTGCGCACGTTCAACAACAATCTCCTCATCATCCCGAACTCGATGCTGGCGCGCGAGCGGCTCGAGGTCTATCCGCGTGCAAACCTCAACGCGCGCGTGCTGCAGATCGGCATCGATTACAACGTTCCGCCTGCGACGGTGCTGAACGTTCTGGTGCAGGCCGCGTCGAACGTCGACGGCGTTTCACACGCCATCCCGGCGTTCGCGCGCGTCGGAAACTTCGGCGATTCCGCGGTGATGTACGAGATCAAGTACCACATGCACGATTACTCGCAGCGCGACCGGATCGACGCCGACATTCGCAAAGCGGTCTGGTATGCGCTGCGGCGCAATCACATTTCGATCCCGTATCCGATCCGGACGATCGCGCGGTACAAGCCCTCCGAGCCGACGCATCAGCCGGATGCTTCGGAAATCCTGCACCGCCTGGCGCGCGTCGATGTGCTTTCGCCGCTCTCGCGTGCGGCGCAGGAGGCGATCGCGCACGCCGCGGGCGTGCACGTCTTTGCGCGCGGCGAGACGATCATCCGCGCGGGTGCGGAAGGCGACTCGATGTTCATCGTGCACGAAGGAACGGTGTCGGTGCGCGTCGACGACGCGGAAGTGGCGCGGCTGCAGCCGGGCGACTTTTTCGGCGAGATGGCGCTGCTCACCGGCGAACGCCGCGCGGCCGACATCATCGCGCTCAGTGACGTCGTGGCGGTGGAGATCGCGAAAGACGCTCTCTCGCCGGTGCTGCACGACCATCCGGAGCTCGCTACGGCGATCTCCGCCAGGATCGCCGAGCGCCGCGGCTCGCTCGACGCGCGGCCTTCGGACTCACCGGTCGAGCCGGGAACGATCCTGTCGAGAATCCGTGCGTATTTCACGCTATGAAGCGCCTGCTCATCGTCGAGGACAAGGAATCGCTCGCGCAGATGCTGCGCGAAGTGGTGGAGGCCGACGGCTTCGAGCCCGACATCGCGTCGACCGGCTCGCAGGCGATGCGCTGGCTGGCCGAAGGACGGCGTTACGTTGCGGTGCTCACCGACCTGCGCCTGCCGGGCGCTGACGGCATCGCGGTGTTGCGGCAGGCGAGGGAAAGCGATCCTGATTGTCCGGTGATCGTGATGACGGCGTTCGGGACGATCGAGAATGCGGTCGAAGCGATGAAGCTCGGCGCGTACGACTTCATCCAGAAGCCGGTGGACGTCGATCATCTCTCCATCATGCTGCGCCGCTGCCGCGAGCATCGCGAGCTGCGCCACGAGAACCTGCTGCTCAAAGAAGAGTTCCAGAAGCAGTACCGGCTGCCCGCAATCGTCGGCGAGTCGCCGCGCATCGTGGAGGTCTCGCACGCCATTCAACGCGTCGCGCCGACCGATTCGACCGTGCTGCTGCAGGGCGAATCGGGGACGGGAAAAGAGCTGTTCGCACGCGCGATTCATCAGCTTTCCCCTCGCCGTGATCGGCCGTTCGTGGCGCTCAATTGCGCCGCGATCCCGGCAACGCTGATCGAGAACGAGCTGTTCGGACATGAGAAGGGTGCGTTCACCGGCGCCTCGGCGCGGCAGCTCGGCAAGTTCGAGCTGGCCGATACCGGGACGATCTTCCTCGACGAGATCGGCGAGCTCGAACTCGCCGTGCAATCGAAAGTGCTGCGCGTGCTGCAGGAGCGCCGCTTCGAGCGCATCGGCGGCGCGACGACGGTCGAAGCGGACGTCCGCATCATCTGCGCGACGAATCGCAATCTGGAGGAGACGGTGCGGCGCGGCGGCTTTCGCGAGGACCTCTTTTTCCGCATCGCCGTCTTCCCCGTCACGATTCCTCCGCTGCGCGCGCGGCGTGAGGACATCGATGCGCTGGTCGATTACTTTCTGCAGCGGTTCGCGCGCGAGCTCGGAAGGCCGGGGCTGCGCATCACGGCCGAGGCGCGGGCGGTGTTGCGCGGGTACGACTGGCCGGGCAATATTCGCGAGCTGCAGAACTGCATCGAACGGGCGGCGATCCTCTGCGATCGAAATACGATCGAGCGCCGCGATGTGAATCTCTCCACCCACGGCTCCGGCGAGGCGTTGCGCGAGGCGCTCGATCTCACCGGAACGCTCGACGAAGTGACCGGACGGACCTCGCGGCTCGTCGAGCGGATGAAGATCAGCGACGCCTTGAAATCCGCACCCTCCCGCGCCGCGGCCGCCGACGCACTCGGCATTTCGGCGCGCACCCTGGCCGCGAAAATGAAAGAACTGGAGATCGAATGAGCACGATCCCGACGGCGAAAGACGTGGTCGCCTATCTCAACGAACGCTTTGCCGCGCGCGGGCTGCCGTACCGCCTCGAGCACGTCGGCGTCCTTCCGTACATGAATCCGATGTGGATGGCGAACTGGGACATCCCGCAGCTCGCCGACGCGCCCGAACAGGACATCATCGAGGAAGAGCTGCGCGAAGCGCGCTGGAAGTTTCCGCAGATCTACGACGAGTACTGAGTGGGTTGTCGGTTGTCAGTTGTCGGTTGTCTGTTCTCCGTGGCGTCGCGCTCGACGGAGCGGGTCAGCCGCGGCCCGGCAGACAACTGAGAACCGACAACCGACAACCAACGTCACCGCCATTCGATCGGCACATCTGCAGTTCGCATCACCCGCCCTTCGGCGTCTTCCACTTCGACCTGCACGTCGGTCTCGCGCGGGACGTTCGCGGGCCGCTGCGGAAGGACGGCCGCGAATCCGGGCTGGGCGACGAAGTAGTACCAGCCGTACAGCGCCTTGACGTCGGGGCGGTCGACCGGTGTCGCGAGGATGCGCACGCGTCCGTTGTCGATGCGCACCGTCACGCGGCGGATCGGAAACGGCGACAGCGCCCAGCCGCGCACCTGCAGCGCCCCCTCGACGGTCTGCCGTTCGTGCGGCGTTTCGACGTACGCCATGATCGCGTCGCTGTGCACCGTCTCGCCGCGCAGCATGCGCGCGAGCCTCTGCTGCGGAATGTGTCCCGCGCCGTCGGGCGTGTCGGGCGCGCGCAGACGTGCGGAGTCGCGCAGGTTCTTCGTGACGGCGAAGACAAAGTCACCGCCGATCTCGTGATCGAAGCTGCGGACGAATGCGATCCGGCGCGCGGCGAGCTGCCGCGCGAGCCATGCTCGTCCGCCGGCGTCGAACGCGTGCGCGTGCACGACGATGAGGCGCGTGCCGTTGCGCTCGAGGAGCGTCAGCAGTTCGTCGTCATACTGTTGCGCGTCGCCTTTGCTGCGGATCCGTTTGAGATCGGGGACGCCCATGTTCTCGACGCCGTTCAGTTGCGGTAAACGATGTGTGGCCGATCCGAGGAGATAGCGGAAGTTGATGCCGCCGCCCGACGTCGGAAGCTCGACGAGAGGCGCGACGCGCTCGCGCGCGAGCCAGCGGTACACCGGCGCGATCGCCGGCACGGCATGCTCCCAACGGATTCGCGGCCAGAGATCGATCGCCACGAGCGCGACGAGGAGCGCCGCGGATACGCGGCCACGCGGCGTGCCGGCGCGATTGCGCAACAACGCCTTCGCGCCGATCGCGGCCCAGATCGCGAGACCGGCATACGCGATGACGGCCCAGCGCACCGGCGCGCGGATCGCTTGAAACACCGGGACGTAGCGGAAGAGAAATGCATGCAGGAACGCCGACATGCCGAGCGAGCCGATGACGCCGATGGCAATCGCAACGGCGGCGACCCAGGCCGCCGCGTCGAAGCGGGAGCGTGCGAGCGCATCGCGCAGCGCGGCGCGGTAGCGGATCAGGAGCGCAATCAGGAGGAGCGTCGCCGGCGTGGCCGCGCTGTGCATCGAGACGACGAACGGTCCGATGTCGATCGAGGTTCCTTCGCTCACCGCGCCGATGTAGGTGAGCGCACCGAGCAACAGGATCAGCACGTCGAGAAACGTGGAGCGGCGGGCTTCAGCCCGCCGAGCATCAGTCGGCCGGCTGAAGCCGGCCGCTCCACGAGAGACGGTCTTCATCGCGCCGATCAGGGCGAGGAAAATCGCGGCGAGGCCGGGGAACAGCTGCTTCTCGTGGCGATGCAGCGCGTCAGGACCGAGCTCGCCGTACCAGACGCTGCGCGCGGTAGTGACGAGCCAGGCGTCGAGCGTCGCGGAGCCGCTGATGGCGTCGCCTTTGGTCCGCGCCGCGCCGAGGTCGTTCGCGACGATGCGGTAGGGGAGGAGGAACGGCAGCAACACGATTCCGCCGATCGCGAACGCCGCGGCGAGCTTCAACCAGAACGCGCGGTCGCGGCGTTCTTCTGCAATCGCGAGCACGATCACCGCAATCATGGCGGTGAACGAACCGAAGAGAAAGTAGTGCACGTTCGTGAGGCCGTTCATGACGAACGCGCCGGTCAGCAGAAGCGCGTTGCGCGTCGACGGCGTGCGCCAGTAGACGATTACGCCCGCGAGCAGCAAAGGAATCCATCCCGACCATTGCAGCTGCATGTGCGACAGGTGATCCCATTTGAACGGCACGAACGCGAACACCACGCCGGCCACGAGTGCCGCGGCAGACGAGCGCGTGATGACCCGCGCGAGCACGAACGCGCCGTAGCCTGAGAACGCGAAGCCGAGCAGGAGTGCGATGTTGTAGACGGTGATGGGAGACAAGCCTGCGAGGTGAAACGGGAGCACCACGAGCGCAATGCCGACGAGGTTCTCGCTGTAGGCGAGCGTCAGCCGCCCGGGGTGATAGAGCGGTGAATCGAAGAGGTTCCACGGCTCGTGCGTCAGCGCGTGCGAGACCCAGTCGATGATCCACATGTTGACCAATGGATCGCCGAGGTCGGACAGCGCCGTCGAAAGATGCGCCGCCAGCGGCCACGTCATCGCAACCGCAAGCGCGAGATAAAACGCCACCACCCCCACCTCGCGCGAAACCTTCCGCAACATGAGCCCCGATCGTACAGAACTTTCAGTTCGGAGTGCGGCGACGTTAGTCGCCGCTCTTCCTGCGGAGGCGACAGCTTCCGCGATCAGTCGTTGCTGCCGGCGGGCTGAAGCCCGCCGCTCCACCAAATACGAGCGCGAGAGATGCAGCGGCAGCCGTCGTACTCCACACCGAATCTCACTCGGCGGCAGCGGGTGGGGTGATGCCGAGGAGTGTGGATATGTAGCGGGCGATTCGTGTTTGCGCGATGTCGCCGAGGGGGCCGGGGGTGACGCCGGTGCCGTAGGCGAAGAGGGCGGTGTGCAGTTCGCGGTGCGTGTTCAGCGCGCCGTGCTGGCCGCGTGGGTCGCGGGCGACGTCGTCGCTCGTCAGAGCGACGTTCGGATGTGCGTACGCGATCACGTCGCCGGCGTTGCGATGCGCGGTCGCGCTCTTTCGCTCGACGCGCTCGAAGTGTCCGCTCGCCGTCAACATGTTGACCAGCGCGGCGCTGTCGTCAGGGCCGGAGAAGCGATACAGATGCGCGACCGCGCCGGACGAGTAGGCCCGCCAGCGCGGCGCGAATCCCTGGTCGGCGAGCAGCCGGTTGATCAGCACTTCGCGGGCGACGGGCACGAGCCCGTGATCGCCGGTGACGACGAGCGCATCGCTCGGGTCGAGCGCCTCGACGATCGCGGCCACTGCCCGGTCCGCGCTGGCGAATGCCGCGCCGATCACCCGGTCGGCGTCGGCCGTGCCGAGGTACTCGTGCGACGCGGCGTCGATCTGCGGCTGATACGCGAGCAACAGATCGAACGGCATCCGCGCGATCGCGAGTGTCTGCGCGCGCGTGTAGAACGAGGCGAGCCGCTCCGACTGCGCGACAAACATTTCCGGATCCCCCTCGAGCTCCTCCTCGGCTGCACCGGGCCAGAAGCCCACCTGCTCATCGAGCAGATCGCGGAACGACTCCGGCCACGCGTCGTTGCGATGAATTGCACCCCAGTAGATCGTCACATCGAGCGACGGCGTCGCGCGCGTGACCTTCGACCACGAGCCATGCAGGCCGCTGCTCGTGCGCTGCGAGATCGGGAACCATTCGCGCGCGTCGAGCTCCTGTTCGCCCGTTTCGACAAAGTAGGTGTCGTAGTTCGCGACGCGGTCGTCCGTCGTGTCGTACGCCACGACGTCGACGTCCGCACGAGTCACGCGCGGCACGCTCCACTCGATGCGCGCGCGCATGATCGGGCTGAACGAACGGCGCCGCTGCGGCCGGTCGCTCCACGTCGGCGGCACCCATTCGCGCCGGAAGTTCGCAGCGCGCAGCTGGACGTAGCGCGCCGGGACGAGCGGGTAGCTCCAGGCGAGACCAAAGTCCGCGCTGCGACGCGGCGTGCGATTGTCGACCGTCGGAAACGACACGACGCCGACCCGTTTTCCCTGCCGCCGCGCCGCTTCGACGAGCGTCTCGACCTCGATGTCGGCGGTCATGCCGCGCGCGACTTCGTCGAGCGGAGCGCCGCGCACGTGAAAGCGGTTCGAGACGATGCCGGTGCGCTGCGGATCGGCGCCGGTGAGGATCGAGACGTGCGTCGAAGTCGTGACCGTCGGATTGACGTTGATGATGCGCGCCGACGCCCCCTCTCGCGCGAGCCGCTCGAACGCGGCGAGGTTCTTCTGCCGCGCGAGCGCATCCGCGCCGAGTCCGTCGAACGAAAGAAGCACCACGCGCCGCGCCACCGCATTCGCCGCGAACCGCGGTTGTGCCGGAACAACGCGTGGCGGCGGTGTGGTCATGGTCGTCGTCGCCGCGGGTGCGCAGGAAAGAACGAGAAGGAGCAGGAGGAGGTAGGGCATGGGTCGTTGGTCGTTGCGTGTGTGCGGATGCGAGTGACGCGGTACGCGCTGCCTGGCCGCACAGGGGGCATGCATGCGGCAACGCGCAACATCGCCACTCGCGCGGCAACCTACTTCTTCAAACTCGCCAGGACGCGCTCGCGATATTCGGCAGCTTTTGCGATCACCTCGTCTTCATTGACGGTCAGCAGCTTGCCGTGGCGCATGAGGATCTTGCCGTCGACGATGGTGGTGACGACCGAATTGCCCGAGGCGGCGTAGACGATGGCCGACTCGACCGAGTAGACCGGCTGCGTTTTCGGCTGACGGAGATTGACGATCACGACGTCGGCGCGCTTGCCGCGCTCGAGGGTGCCGATCTTGTTCGCGAGGCCGAGCACCTGCGCGCCGCCGATGGTGGCGAGGCGCAGCACTTCGCGCGCACTGATCGCTTTCGGATCGTTGCGAAACACCTTCTGCAGGCGCGCCGCGCTGGCCATTTCCTCGAGCATGTCGAGGTTGTTGTTCGAGCCGGCCGGACCGTCGGTGCCGAGGCCCACTTCCATCCCGGCCGCGATCATCTCGGTCACCGGTGCGACGCCGGAAGCGAGCATCTGATTCGACTCAGGACAGTGCACGACGCCTGTTTTGCGCGCGGCGAACGTCCGCAGTTCGGCGGGCGTCAGATGCACGCCGTGCGCGGCGACGACGTCATCGCCGAGAAAGTCGATCGAATCGAGATACGCGCCGGGCGTCATGCCGTTCTGCTTTTCGGCGACCTGGCGCAGCTCGTCTTTCGTTTCGGAGACATGAATGAGAATCGGCAGGCCGAGCTCCGTCGCGAGCGCGCGCACCTGCTGCAGATGCTCGCGCGAAACGGTGAACGGCGCGTGCGGCGCGAGCGCGGGGGTGATGAGGCGATCGCCTTTCCACTGCTTCGCGTAGTCGCGGATGGACTGAATCGCGGCGTCCCACGTCTTGTTGTCGGGCGCCGGAAAGTCGATGAGCGTTTCGCCGAGGACGCCGCGCAGACCGGCAGCTTTCGTTTCGCGCGCGATGTCCGATTCGAAGTAGTACATGTCGGCGAACGTCGTCGTGCCGGAACGGATCATCTCCGCCGCGGCGAGCCGCGTGCCCCACTTCACGAGCTCGCGATCGACGTTCTTCGCTTCGGCCGGAAAGATGAAGTTCGTCAGCCAGTCCATCAGCTCGCGATCGTCGGCAATGCCGCGGAAGAGCGTCATCGGCACGTGCGTGTGCGCGTTGACGAAACCGGGGACGATGGCGTGTCCCCCCGAGTTGATGACCGTCTTCGCCGTGTAGTTGCGATCGATCTCCGACGAGGCGCCAACTGCGACGATCTCGCCGTTGCGAATGGCCACCGACCCCCGCTCGATGTTCGGCCCCGCCATCGTGACGACGGTGCCGCCGGTGATCAGAATGTCGACCCGCTCGGCAGCGCGAGAGGGGATGGCGAAGAGGATTGCAACGAGAGCGAGCAAGGTGCGCAACATGGGCGCGAACTATAGCAATGCGGAGGGGGCCGACGGCGAGTGAGTCGACGACTCGCGATGCATGGCGACAACGCGGTTCTAGTGGAGCGGCGGGCTCTTAGCCCGCCGGTCGTTGATGACCGTCGGC
>DASVUA010000385.1:0-2472 GCA_036387295.1 Thermoanaerobaculia bacterium
TCACCCACTGTTCCGGATGCTGCGCCGCAAGTGCCGCCGCTTTGTCGCGAGAGAGCCGCGCCACGTACTCTTCGGGGGTTTCCCCCGCTTCACGCACCTCGGGCACGTTGCTCGGTTTGACTTCGAACTCGAGCCCGATCGAGGCGAGCAGCTCGCGCCGGCGCGGCGACGCAGAAGCGAGGATGAATTTCACGGGCGGAGTTTATGACACGGCGGCGCGCGCGATGCTCAGCACGACGACGATCCGCGCGTCCGGAACGATCTTGTAAATGATCCGCAGGTCGCCGGAGCGATACGTCCAGAGGCCTTTCAACGGCTCGAACAGCGGCGCTCCGGCGATCGGATCGAGCTCGATGCGGCGCAGCGCGGCGTCGTAGATCGGCGCGGCAGATCTGGCGAAGCGCAGACGCTCGTAGCGGCCGCGCTGCTCGGGCTCTTCCTCATCCGCCTGAGCGAGCCGGGCGTAGAGGAGCGAATCGTTCGCGATCGCGATCGTTTCCCGCAGCGCGAGATATTCGTCCGAGGAGACCAGCACCGCGACCGCGTTTCCGTTGCGCGTGAACTCGGTCGGCGTTCCCTGCACCGCACACTCCCGCACGAGATCGCGCATTTCGTCGGGCAGGTCGAGCAGGTCGACGCGTCTCACGAAACCGATTCTTTGAGGTACTCGCGGAACTCGCGCCCGAGCTTCGGATGGCGCAGCGCGAAGTCGACCGTCGCTTTGAGGTACCCGAGCTTCTCGCCCGCGTCGTAGCGCGTCCCTTCGAACACGTATCCGTAAAAGTCGCCCGCCTGCACGAGCTGGCGCAGTGCATCGGTCAGCTGGATCTCGCCGCCGGCGCCACGCGCCGTGGTTTCGAGGTGCGGGAAGATCTCCGGGGTGAGGATGTAGCGTCCGATGATCGCGTAGTTCGAAGGGGGATCGCTCTTCGGTTTTTCAATCATGTCTTTGACGAGGAAGCGGCGATCGCTCACCAGCTCGCCCGCGACGACGCCGTACCGCGCGGTCTCCTCGGTCGACACTTCCATGAGCGCCACGACCGGGCGGCCGGTGTCTTCGAACACGCGCCGCATCTGCAGAAGGCACGGAAGCTCGGCGAGGATGACGTCGTCGGGCAGCACCACCGCGAACGGCTCATTGCCGACCGCGTCGCGTGCCGTGAGCACGGCGTGCCCGAGGCCGAGCGCTTCCTTCTGACGGACCGCCATCAGATCGACCATCCGGCTGACGGCGTCCACTTCCGCCAGCAACTCGTCTTTCCCCCGCTCCCGCAGCGAACGCTCGAGCTCGGAGGTGCGGTCGAAGTGATCGAGGATGGACTCTTTTCCCTTCGAGGTGACGATCACGAGCTTGTCCATGCCCGAGTCGCGCGCCTCCTCGATTCCGTACTGCAGGATCGGCTTGTCGACCAGCGGCAACATCTCTTTCGGGATGACTTTCGTCGCGGGAAAAAAGCGGGTGCCGAAACCGGCGCAGGGGAAAACACAGGTGCGGAGAGTGCTCATCGCGGTGGAGGATAGCAGGCGGCGCGTGGGGAGTGGCGGGCGTTCGCGTTGGGCTTTTGGGGTGTGGCGACCGAGGGGTCGCTGCGAAGGGCGAGATGGCGACGTTCCTCGTGTGCTGAACGTCGAGGGAAGCCCCCCGAACGCCGAACGCCTTACGCCGAACGCCTCATTTGGCGGCCCGTTTGCTAAGGCCGCCTGTGGTAAAACTACGGTCCAACGGGCGGGTATGCGTAAACTCCTCATTCTCTTCGCGGTTCTCCTTTTCACCACTCCTCTTGCGGCTCAGTGGCGGCGCGCCGGGTTGTATGGCGCCGACGTTCGCGCACTGATCGTCGATCCTGCGAATCCCGACACGCTCTACCTCGGAACGAGCGGCGGCGAAGTGTATGTCTCGCGCGACGGGGCGAAGAGCTGGACGAATCCGCGGTACGGGATCCCGTTTCCCAACTACATCGTCGACAACCTGATGCTCGATCGCGAAGGAACGCTCTGGGCTGCAAGCTGGGGCCTCTGGGGCGGCGGCGTCATCGCGGCCTCGAAGGACGGCGGCCGTACGTGGGAGCGCCGCGACGCGGGGCTCGAAGACTTTTCCGTGCGCGCGATCGCAATCGACCCGAACGACGCAAAGTTCGTCGTGGTGGGCGGCCTGACCGGCGTCTATCGCAGCCGGAACGCGGGGCGCACCTGGGACAAGATCTCGGATCAGGTCAACGTCGAATCTCTGGCCATCGATCCGCGGTCGCAGGACCGCATTTTCGTCGGCACCTGGCGCCAGGGCTGGCGCACCGACAACGGCGGCAAGGACTGGAAGCACGTCGCCGACGGCATGGTGCTCGACACCGACATGTTCCACATCACCATCGATCCTTCCCAGCCGGACAACGTCTGGGTTGCGACCTGCGGCTGGGTTTACAACTCGCAGAACGGCGGTGACAAGTGGACGCGGTACCGCGACGGGTTCAACAA
>DASVUA010000386.1:0-13510 GCA_036387295.1 Thermoanaerobaculia bacterium
TACGCGGTCGTGAACGTCTCCGATCTCGACCGTTTCGACAACGGCGCGACCATCGACGAAGCGGCGCTGCGCCAGGCTGGCCTGGTCAAAGGTCAGCACGACGGCGTCAAGATTCTCGGCGACGGCGAGCTCTCCAAGAGCCTCACCGTCTCGGCCACGAAGTTCTCGAAGTCGGCCAAAGAGATCATCGAGAAGGCCGGCGGCTCCTGCCAGGAGATGAAGTAACGTGCCGAACGTCGTCGACACAGTCCGCAACATCTGGTCGATCGAGGATCTGCGCCGCCGCGTGCTCTTCACGTTCGCGCTGCTTGCGGTGTATCGCCTCGGGTCCCACATTCCGACGCCGGGCGTCGATCCGACCGCGCTTGCTGAGTTCTTCACGGCGATGGGCGGCGGCGTGTTCGGCTTTCTCGATCTTTTCTCCGGCGGCGCGCTCAGCCGCCTCTCCATCTTCGCGCTCGGGATCATGCCGTACATCTCGGCATCGATCATCCTGCAGCTCCTGACGGTGGTCTGGCCTTATCTCGAGAAGCTCTCGAAAGAGGGTGAGATGGGGCGGCGAAAGATCAATCAGTACACCCGGTACGGCACGATCGTGCTTGCAATCGTGCAGTCGCTCGGCGTCGCGTTCTGGCTTCGCAGCCAGGCCGCTCCGGGCGGCGCGCCGCTCGTGCCGCCGCACGTTCGTGATTCGCTGTGGGGCCTCGGCTTCCCGATCATGACCGTCATCACGCTCACCACCGGCACCGCATTCATCATGTGGCTCGGCGAGCAGATCTCCGAGCGCGGCATCGGCAACGGCATCTCGCTCATCATCTTCGCCGGCATCGTGGTCGGTCTTCCGAGCGCCGCCATCGGTACGCTCAACGACATCCGCACCGGTGAGCGCAACATCTTCGGCATCCTCTTCCTCCTGATCTTCATGGTCGCGGTGACGGCATTCGTCGTCTTCATGGAACGGGCACAGCGGCGCATTCCGGTGCAGTACGCCAAGCGCGTCGTCGGCCGCAAGGTCTATGGCGGCTCGAACACGTACCTGCCGCTGCGCGTCAACACCGCCGGCGTCATCCCGGTCATCTTCGCCTCGTCGATCCTCGTCATCCCGCAGACGATCGCGCAGATGATCAAGCAGCCGTGGGCGACGTCGATCGGCAACCAGCTGCAGATGGGTGAGCCGCTCTACTACATCCTGCAGGTCGCCGGCATCATCTTCTTCGCCTACTTTTACACCTCGATCGTTTTCAATCCGGTCGACACGGCCGACAACATGCGCAAGTACGGCGGCTTCATCCCCGGCATCCGCCCCGGCAAGAGGACGTCGGACTACATCGACCGCGTGCTGACGCGCATCACGTTCGTCGGCGCGCTCTACCTGGCGCTGGTCTGCATCATTCCGGAGTTCCTCATCGGCGGCGTGCACGTCGCGCAGCTGCCGTTCGGCGTCGGCGCGGCTCTCGATCGCGCCCTGCCGATCTGGATCACGGAAGGCATGGGGCTGAACTTCTACTTCGGCGGCACCTCTCTGCTGATCGTCGTCGGCGTGGCGATGGACACGATGAATCAGATCGAGTCGCAGCTCGTCATGCGCCACTACGACGGTTTCATGAAGAAGGGCCGCGTCCGCGGACGCCGCGGGTAAGGCAAGGGCAAGCTCTTGAAGATCATCTTCATCGGACCGCCGGGCAGCGGTAAAGGCACCCAGGCGAAGCGGCTCGCGAGCCGCTTCGCCATCCCGCACATCTCCACGGGCGACATGCTCCGGGAAGCGGTGTCGGGCGGGACCGAGCTCGGACGTCAGGCGGCGCCGATCATGGCGGACGGCGGACTCGTGCCGGACGACCTCATGATCGGCATCATCAACGAGCGTCTGGCCAAGCCGGACGCGGCAGGCGGATTCATTCTCGACGGCTTTCCGCGCACGATCGTGCAGGCGGAAAAACTCGATGCGATGTTGAATTCACCGGCCGGGAATGGCACCGAACCGCTCCGCGTTCTTCAACTGCTCGTTCCAGACGACGCAATCGTACGGCGCATTACCCTGCGCCGGACGTGTGTTCAGTGCGGAGCGATTTACCACCTGGAAAACAATCCTCCCGCGAAAGACAGCGTGTGTGATCGCTGTGGCGCGGAGGTCATCGCACGTGCCGACGACACCGAGGAGGCCGTGCGTAAGCGTCTCGATTCATTTCACCGGCAGACCATGCCGGTGGCTGCGTACTACAAGTCGAAGAACATTCTTCGCGAGGTCGAGGGGATTGGTCCCGTCGATGAGGTCTTTGAACGAATTGAGAAGTCCCTGGCGTAGGAAGAAGGCGTGCTCGATCGCATGAAGGGACCGACACTGAAGAGTCGCGAAGAGATCGCGGTGATGGACCGGACGAACCGGATCGTCGTCGAGATCCTCGAACTGATGCGTGCGATGGTCAAGCCTGGTGCGACCACCGCGCAGATGAACGCGATGGCCGAAGAGGAGCTTGCGAAGCGCGGCGCGAAGTCGCCCTTCAAAGGCTACGCTCCCATGGGCCTGCCGCCGTATCCGGCGGTCGTCTGTTCGTCGGTCAATGATGTGATCGTGCACGGCATCCCGAATCGTACGAAGCTGCAGGAGGGCGACATGATCGGCCTCGACTTCGGTGCGATTTACGAGGGTTTCGTGGGCGACGCGGCGATCACCGTGCCGGTTGGCAAAGTCTCGCCGCGCGCGGAAGAGCTGATGCGCACGACACGGGAGTGCCTCGAGCTCGCCATCGAAGAAATGCGTCCGGGACGTCATCTGGGAGACATCGGCGCGGCCGTGCAGGAGCACGCCGAGTCACGCGGTTTTCACGTCATCCGCACGTTCGTCGGTCATGGGATCGGCCGGAAGATGCACGAGGAGCCGCAGGTCTACAACTATGGCCGGCGCGGCCGGGGACTCGAGCTGCGCGAAGGAATGGTGCTGGCCATCGAGCCGATGCTTTGTGAGATCGGTCCGAAGCTCCAGTCACGCCTCGAGCGTGCCGGAGCGAACGGGATGGTGCAGGACGTCCGGACCGACGCTGACGGCTGGACCGCAAGGACCGTCGATGGCGGCCTCGCGGCGCACTTCGAGAATTCAGTCGCGGTCACCGCAAACGGGCCGTGGGTTCTCGGCAAGCAGGGATAAAGGAAGGTATGTCGTCGAAGGAAGAAGCGATCGAAGTGACAGGGACTGTCCTGGAGACATTGCCCAACGCGATGTTCCAGGTCGAGCTGGAGAACAAACACAAGGTACTGGCCCATATCTCCGGCAAAATGAGAAAGCACTTCATCCGCATTCTTCCGGGCGACAAGGTGCTGGTCGAGCTCTCGCCGTACGATCTGACGCGCGGGCGCATTACCTACCGTTACAAGTAGAGGTGTAGGTCTTAGGTTTCAGGTCCTCGGCCGCAAGGCGTCGAGCGCACCTGAGACCTGATACCTAAGACCTAAACATCTGGGGTTTAAGAAATGAAAGTCCGTTCTTCAGTCAAACGTATCTGCACGAAATGCAAGGTCGTCCGTCGCCAGGGCGTGATTCGGATCATCTGTGAGAATCCGAAGCACAAACAGCGTCAGGGCTAACTCAGGAGCTATAGTCAATGGCACGTATCGCGGGTGTGGATCTTCCACTCAACAAGCGGGTCGAAGTCGGCCTGACGTACATCTACGGCATCGGCCGCACGCGTTCGACGACCATCCTCACGCAGGCTGGCGTCGACCGGAATATTCGCGTCAAGGATCTCAGCGAGGATGACGTCCGCAAGATCCGCCAGGTCATCACCGACGAAGGAAAAGTCGAAGGCGATCTGCGCAAGGACATCGGTCTCGACATCAAGCGATTGATGGAGATCAACTGCTACCGCGGCATGCGCCATCGCCGTGGCCTCCCGGTTCGCGGACAGCGCACGCACACCAACGCGCGCACCCGCAAAGGACCGCGCAAAGGCGCAGTCGCCGGCAAGAAGAAAGCTACCAAGAAGTGATCGGTTCTCGGTTGTCGGTTGTCTGCACTGACAACCGATGACCGACCACTGACAACAGGTTTAGAGGATTCATCCAAATGGCAACTGCACGTGGACCGAAAGCGGGCGCTCGTCGCGCCGGCACCAAGCGTAAAGAGCGGAAGAACGTTCCGCACGGCGTCGCGTCGATCGCGGCGACGTTCAACAACACGATCGTGGCGATCACCGATCCGACCGGCAACATCCTGTCGTGGTCGAGCGCCGGCCGCATCGGCTTCAAAGGTTCCCGCAAGGGCACCCCGTTCGCCGCTCAGGTTGCGGCCCAGAACGCTGCGCAGCTCGCGCAGGAGCACGGCATCCGCTCGGTCGACGTCAAGGTGAAAGGCCCGGGCGCCGGTCGTGAGTCGGCCATCCGCGCTCTCGCCGCCAGCGGCCTCGACATCAAGTCGATCAAGGACGTCACGCCGATCCCGCACAACGGCTGCCGCCCTCCCAAGCGCCGCCGCGTCTGACCCCAAACCGGATTCGATCGTTTTTCGCCGGAGCGAGTTGCACCGGCTCGTAGTTCCACACAGCGCATTTGCGCTGTGGCTCGTACGGCGTGCAGCAGCCGCCGTACACGCGACGCGCCATGGTGGCGCGGGCGCGAACACTAGGAGGCATAGTGGCTCGTTACACTGACCCCGTCTGCCGGCTTTGCCGTCGCGAGGGAATGAAGCTGTTTCTCAAAGGCGACCGTTGTTTCAAGGACAAGTGCTCCATCGAGCGCCGCAACTACGCGCCCGGCCAGCACGGACGCCGCCGTTCCAAGGTTCTCGGTTACGGCCTGCAGCTTCGTGAAAAACAGAAGGTCAAGCGCATCTACGGTCTGCTCGAGAGCCAGTTCCGGCTCTACTTTCACCGCGCTGCCAGCCGCCCCGGCGTCACCGGTGAGAATCTGCTCCGTCAGCTCGAGCTCCGGCTCGACAACGTGGTGTACTCCCTCGGGTTCGCCGCCTCGCGCCCGCAGGCGCGCCAGCTCGTTCGCCACGGCCACGTCGAAGTGAACGGCAAAAAGATCAACATCCCCTCGTACCAGCTCCGCAAGGGCGATGTCATCCAGGTTCGCGAAAAGAGCCGCAAGAACGAGCAGATCCGCCAGGCCGTCGAAACGGCCGCGGGCCGCGGCGTTCCGCAGTGGCTGCAGCTCGAGCCGGATCAGTTCCGCGGTACGGTGACGGATCTTCCGAAACGCGAAGACATCCGCCTCCCGATCCAGGAACAGCTCATCGTCGAACTCTACTCGAAGTAATTCTTTCTTGGTGGAGGACAGGCAATCCTGCCTGTCCCGACACCCACCGGACGGACATGATTGTCTGTCCTCCACCACTGACGCGAGGAGGCCGCTCACATGATGTGGTCAGATTTCCAGAAACCCAAGAAGCTCGATTACGATCCCGAAACCCTTACCCCGAACTACGGGCGTTTCGTCGCCCAGCCGTTCGAGCGTGGCTTCGGCACGACGATCGGTAATGCGCTGCGGCGCGTCCTGCTCTCCTCGATCGAGGGAGCATCGATCACCGCCGTACGCGTCGAGGGCGTTCTCCACGAGTTCTCGTCGCTCCAGGGCGTCGTCGAGGACATGACGGACGTCGTCCTCAACCTCAAGCAGGTCCCGTTCAAGCTCCACGGCTCCGGCCCCAAGACTCTCTATCTCGAGAAGAAGGGCCCGGGCGTCGTCACGGCCGCCGATTTCGAACAGGATCCCGACGTCGAGATTCTCGACCCGAACGCGCACATCGCGACCCTCTCGAAAGAAGGCTCGCTCAAGCTCGAGGCTCGTCTCAAGAAGGGCCGCGGCTACGTGGTTGCCGATCGCAACGCCGAAACCGATCTCCCGCTGGGCTACATCCCGGTCGATTCGATCCACTCGCCCGTCCGCCGCGTGAACTATCACGTCGAAGGGGCGCGCGTCGGCCAGATGACCGATTACGACAAGCTCATTCTCGAAGTGTGGACCAACGGCGCCGTTTCGCCGCAGGAGGCGATCAGCCTCGCGTCCGAGCTGCTGGCCGACCACCTTCGCATCTTCAGCGCGTTCGAAACGCGCATCGAAGAGCGTGAAGAAGCGGCGGCTCCCGAAGTCGATCCGCGCATGGCCGAGATGCTCGCCAAGCCGATCGAAGAGCTCGACCTCTCGGTCCGCTCCGCGAACTGCCTCAAGAACGCCAACATCCGCACCCTCGGCGATCTCGTGCAGCGCACCGAGCGCGAAATGCTGTCGACCAAGAACTTCGGCCGCAAGTCGCTCGATGAGATCAAAGACGTTCTGCAGAGCCTCGGTCTCTCGTTCGGCATGAGCCGTATGGGCGCCGGCGCGCGCGCCGACATGCGCGAGTAGTTGAAGGGGTGAACCAATGAGACATGGATACGCAAACCGCAAGCTGGGAAGGACGTCGAGCCATCGCAATGCGATGTTCCGCAACCAGCTCGCCTCGCTGATCGAAAGCGAGCGCATCATCACGACCCTGCCGAAAGCGAAGGAGCTCCGGCCTCTGGCCGAAAAGCTCATCACGCTGGCCAAAACCGACAGCGTGCATGCACGCCGTCAGGCCGCCAGGCAGGTGCCGGACGACACGCTCATCGCCAAACTGTTCGACACCCTGGGACCCCGTTTCTCGACTCGCCCCGGCGGCTACACGCGCATCATGAAGCTCGGTGCGCGCCGCGGCGACTCGGCCGAAATGGCGATCCTCGAGCTCGTCGAGCGCACCGCGGAAGCGGATGCGCCGGAAACGACGCCGGCCAAGGGTGGCAAGAAGGCCGCCGACGCCGGTGACGAGACGTCGAAGCGTTCGCGCAAGGCTGCTCCGAAGGCCGATGCGGACGACGCGGGCGACAAGCCGAAGCGGTCGCGCAAGAAGACCGACGAGTAGTCGAACCAGGCAAGACCTGATGCAAAACGGCGGGCTTCATGCCCGCCGTTTTCTTTTTCTACCAGCTTCCCCACGCACGCGTGACGGTCGTATCGCCGTCGCGCAGCGTCGTGGCGGTCGACGCGGCTCGCGCCTCGAGTAGCGGTGCACCCGAAGCGGGCAGGTTGGACGTGACGTCGCTCGCGGCGACCTCGATGCGGCTGTTCGCAACGAGCTCGACGACCATCTCGTCGATGCCGGCCGCGGTGGCCGATTGCCAGCCGTTCAACGATGCGAACCGGCCGCGGCCAAGGGGCGGCTCGACGCCGTTCACGCGCCGCACCTTACCGCCACGCACGCGCACCACGAACCGGTTCGCGCCGCGCGGCGAGCGGAGGCGCACGGTGACGAGGTTCGCCTGGCGCTCACCGCTGACGGTGACGCGCGGCATCGGCTGCGACGATGGCGCGGGCGCGGTGTACCCGCCACCGCGATTCCACGGCGCCAGCGCCGCATCTGCCGGCGCGAACGGCGCGGCGCGGCGCAGCGGATCGGTGAGCGTCCAGGTGATCCACTGCGGCGTTTTCGCGCGCGGGTCATCGACGTACGCGAGCGGCAGCTGCCGCGGACGCTCGCTCGTGAACGGGGGCTGCGCGAGCGCAACCAGCGCCGCGATGATCGCCAGCACGGCGGCGGCGACGGCATACTTCATGCGCGGAAAGAGCGGCGCGACCAGCGAGGCCATGATGCCGATCAGCAGCGCGATGCCGGCCATGAGCGACCCGCCGAGCGCGTCGTAAAACAGCACGCCGAGCGGGAAGAAGAGAATCGCCGCGACTGTGGCGGCAATCGTCGCGATCGCCGTCTCCGTCAGGTGCGTCCAGGCGAGCACCGCGACCGCCATCGCCGGCACGATGAACATGTACGCCGCGCCGCCGAGCGTGAGCGCCAGCGCGATTCCGAGGGCGTGCCAGACGATGGTGATGCCGTACAGCAGCGCACGTGGATTGTCGCGGCGGTTGAACACGGCGGCGCTGAACAGCGCGCCGCTGATGCCGGTGAGCCACATGGCCACGATGCCGGGCAGCGGCCGCGCGACGAAGTTGTACTCGGCGCTGTTCCATTGCGCGAGCTGCGACAGCGCGACGCCGCCCACTCCGGCCACGAGCAGCGTCGTGAACGCCGCCAGCACGCCGAACGTCATCGCGCGCGCATCCTCACGCCGCGCCGCCACGAGCAGCGCGAGGAGGCTGATGATCGGCATCCAGAGCGTCCATTCCTGCGGCCACCAGATCAGGAAGACCGCGAGCACGTCGAAGTACGTCGCGTCGGTCGCGCTGCGCGCCTGCAGGTCGGCATTGCCGAGCGTGCGCAGCAGCGCGAGCGTGTTGTCGCCGTGGTGCTGCAGCGTTTTCGGGCTCGCATGCGCGACGTCGTCGAGCGGCGTGTGGTACCAGTTCACTCCGCGCAGCGCCGCGAAATTCACCGCTGCAATGCCGGCCCGGCGGAACACCGTCACGTCGGTGTCGTTCGGCAGCAGTTTGTAGATCGAGTAGAAAACAGAGCTCGCCTGCGGGCGTTCGACCGAGTTTGCGAGATGCCGGATGAGCCAGCGGTTGCCGGTGCTCGTCTCGAACATGTTGCTGCCGCCGTACGTGCCGCGCATCTCGACGTTGATCACCGCGGCGACGTCTCTGGCGAGCGCCTGATCGGCGACGAACGCTTCCGCGCCGAGAAGGCCTGCTTCTTCGCCGTCGGTCGCGAGGAACGCGACGCGATTGCGGAACCGCTCGCGGGAGACGACGCGCGCCACCTCGAGCATCGTCGCGATTCCCTGTCCATCGTCCGATGCGCCTGCGCCGGCGGCCACCGAGTCGTAATGCGCCGCGAGCAGCAGTACATCGCCTTTCGTCGCCCCCGGCTTGCGGGCGAGGATGTTCTCGACGACGGCGCAGTTCGCCGCCGGGCTACAGGCGAACCGGCGCTGCACGACCGTTTCGTAGCCGAGTGCGCGGAAACGCGCCTCGATGCGGTCGCGCACGCGCCGGTTTTCCGGCGAGCCGACCGGATGCGGAACGTTCTCGGCGAGCAGCGCCCGCAGCACTCCCATCGCACGTGCCGACGAGAACTCGCTCGCCGGCGCACCGGCATCTTTCGGGGCCGGCCCATCAGACCGGACGAGCACGATCGCAAGCACAACGACGATCGGCAGCAGGACGACAAACGCGCGACGCATGTGCCGGCAATTCTAAGTTGGAGCGGTGTGGGGAGTCAGTCTGGAGAGCGACGGCAGAGCCGCCGCTTTCTACTCACGCCAGAGCCGCACTCCAAACTAGTGCACGTTTCGCCGCTAGTGCCGCGCGCTTCGGCGTTTGCCGGTGGGGGGCGGTGGGACGCGTGGCTGCATCGGCGCGTCGGTCCAGGTGAATGGCGGAATCGCGTACATCTGATTCGTGCCGGCGCCATTGATGGTGTTGTCCGACAGGATCGATTCGGGGGCGCCGAGGTCGCCGGCGTTCACGATCGTGTTCCCGCGGATCTGGAGATTCTCATCGGCGCGCAACCCTTCGTATGGCTCGGCGATCGAGAAGATCGCGGGGCTCACGAACCCGCTCGGGTTCCGCAGCAGGTTGTTGTAGATGTAGACGTTCCGGTTCGGGATGCGCGTGTAGTTGTTGCCGTCAGCGATCAGCGTGTTCCCCCAGCCGCCCGCGTCGAGATTCTGCTGGCAGCGGACGCGCGACGGATCGCCTGCTTCGCCATCGCAACTGCGTCCGCCGTAGACGACTTCGATCATGTGCGAGCGCGAGCCGACCCGCTCGAGCGTGTTGTACGCGAAGAGGATGTTGTAGCCGCCGTTGACGCCGAGTCCCGCCCCTTCGGTGTCGTGAATGAAGTTGTTCGTCGCGGTGATGCCGTACGCCTCGTAGTGCAGCCACGGCGAGGTCATGTACTGGAAGCCGGTCCCCTGGCCGGCCGTGAAGCCGCCGGTGCCGCACTGGAAAATCTCGTTGCGCTCGATGCGCATGTAGGCGCTGCCGCCTTTCGCGTACATGCACCAGTCCTGCGCATCCCAGATTCGGTTATCGATGACGTGGCCGTATTGCACCGCGACCATGTCGATCGCGTTGTCGTATGCACCGTGAATGTCGGACGACTCGATGTAGACGTACTGCGACTGGTTGATCTTCAGCGTTTCGTACGCTTCGCGCGCGCCGCCGTCGAGATGCGAGTCGCGGATCGTGAAGTGATTGCACAGCTCGCAGTGCACGACGTCGCCCGGCGGATCGGGACGGATGTCGAGCCCGACAAGCGAGAGATAGCGCACGTCGTACAGATTGAGATCGCCGCGCAGATGCGCTGTGCGCGAGCCGTCGGCCGACTGAATGACGATCGGCGCGTCCGCGGTGCCCCAGCGCGATTCAAAGTACGTTGGAATGGAGCTGCGCGGATGCTCGCCGGCCATCAACTGGATGCGCACTCCCGTCGTGAGCGGCGTCTCGCGCGGCACGCGCCGCCACGCTTCGCCGAGCGTGCGCACCGCCGTGGTGCGCGTGGTGCCGTCACTGGTGTCCTGCCCGTTCACCGGATCGACCCAGATATCGAGGAGCGCGAGGGAAAGGGCGATCGTGGCGAGCATCGCGACAGCATACGCAACTCCGCTCCACTTCCTCCGTATCTGTCGTCACACATGGAGGATTCGATGCGTAAATGGATGCTGGCTGCTCTGACCCTGCTGATCTCCGGCGGTTTGTCGGCCGCGGAACTGACTGAGAAGATCGATCGCACGTTCGACGTCCGTCCGGGCGCGACGGTCGTGCTCGCGAACGTGAACGGCGGAGTGACGGTCACGGCCTGGGATCAGCCGCGCGTGCGCGTCATTGCGTACAAGAAAGTCGAAGCCGACAGCGACGATGTGAAAGACGCGTTGCGCGAGCTTCGCGTCGACCTGCAGCCGCGCGACGGCGGCCTCGTCATCACCACCCGCTTCCCGAAAAATGACGGCGCTTCCTCGATCTTCGACTGGCTGATCAACGGCAACGACGTCGAAGCCGAGGTTCGCTACGAACTGACCGTGCCTCGCTCGATGAGCCTCGACGTCGAGAACGTGAACGGCGCGATCCGCGTCAGCAACGTCGCCGGCAAACACGAGCTCGAAACCACCAACGGCCGGATCGAGCTCACCCGCTGCGCCGGCTCCCTCGAAGCCTCGACGACGAACGGCCGCATCAACGCGGAGCTCACCAGCGTGACGAAAGGTCAGCCGCTGCGCCTTTCGACGACCAATGGCCGCATCGAGGTCGCGCTGCCGTCGACGCTGTCCGTCGACATCGACGCGGGGACGACGAACGGCGCGATCCACAGCGACCTTCCGGTGGCGACGACGCGCAGCGACGACAACTCACTGCGCGGCTCGATCAACGGCGGCGGTACGCAGCTCCGCCTGCGTACGACCAACGGCGGCATCTCGATCAAGGCGTTGAAGTAGAGGTCAGGAAACCGTGGTGCGGCGGCGTGCGTGTGCCTCGTGTCGATCGCGGCACACGCGCCCCTTCACCTGTTTGATGGTCATCACGATGGCCGGCACGCGCAGGAAGCGGAAGACGTCGATCGCCGCGACCGGGACGAGGTTCATCGTGACGGCGAGCAGCGCGGCGCGGGTGTTCGATCGGGCTGGCATACCGAGAGACCAACGACCTGCTTCTGAAGAATATTCAGTGCCGCAAGCGCTGCTTCGCGGCTGATCCGAAGCGACTCCGGATCAGGCCTGCTCGAAATACCGCTTCCGCTCCCAGTCCGTCACCGCCGCGTCGAACTTTCGCTGTTCGGTTTTGAAAAAGTGCAGGTAGTGCTCGATCACTTTGTCTCCGAACGCTTCCCGCGCAAACGTGCTTTTTTCGAGCGCATCGATGGCCTCGGGGAGATGGTGCGGCACCTGCGGCAGTTCGAGCGCGCCGTAGACGTCCCCCTCGAATGAGTCGGGCGGCTCGATCTTCTTCTCGATGCCGTCGAGCCCCGCGGCCAGAGTCGCTGCGAACGCGAGATACGGATTCGCATCGGCGCCCGCGGTGCGGCATTCGATGCGCAGCGATGAGCCGTGTCCCACGATGCGGAAGCCGGCAGTGCGGTTGTCGTAGCTCCACGCGATTCCGGTGGGCGCGAACGAGCCCGGCACATAGCGTTTGTACGACGCGGGGTAAGGCGCATAGAACGGAAAGAGCTCGCGGATGTGCGCCATCCAGCCGCCGAGAAACCAGCGAAAAAGAGGGGAGCACTTGATCGGGCCGAGGTTCTCGTCGCCTTTGAACAGCGGCTCGCCCTCGGGGCTCCAGAGGCTCGCGTGAATGTGGCAGCTCGAGCCGGCATAACGCTCGTCCCACTTGGCCATGAACGTCACGGACTTGCCGTGCTGCCACGCGATCTCCTTCGCCGCATGCTTGTAGAGCGTGTGGCGATCGGCCATTTCGAGCAGCTCGGCGTAACGGAGGCCGATCTCCTGCTGGCCCGGTCCCCATTCACCCTTCGACGACTCGACCGGAATGCCGGAGCGCTCGAGATGACGGCGGATGTCGGCGATCAGGAACTCTTCTTTCGTCCCCTGGAAGATGTGGTAATCCTCGATGAGGCGGCCGATCGGCTCGAGATTGACGAAGCTCTTCTTCGCCACGTCTTCATACGAGTCCTTGAAGACGTAGAGCTCGAGCTCCGACGCTCCCATCGCCACGAAGCCCATGTCTCGCGCCCGCGCCAGCTGCTTGCGCAGGATGCCGCGCGGCGCGTACGGCACGAGCTCGTCGTTCTGTTCTTCGAGCACGTCGCACAGCACCACGGCGGTCTTGTCGAGCCACGACGCCACGCGCATGGTGTTGAAGTCGGGGACGGGCCGGAAGTCGCCGTAGCCTTTCGCCCAGCTCGTGAACTGGTAGCCCTGCACGGTGTCCATGTCGATGTCGCACGCGAGCAGGTAATTGCACGCGTGGATCTCGCTTTCCTCGACGAAGAAGCGCGCGACGATGCGCTTGCCGACGAGGCGGCCGTACATGTCGGGAAAGACGACCAGGACGGTCTCGATCTCGTTGTTGGCGACGAGGCGTTTCAGCTCTTCGAAGTCGATGCGTCCTTGCATGGTTTTACGCGCTCGTGTCGATGTAAACGGTTTTCCACTCGGTGTAATGGTCGAGAGCCTGGAGGCCGAGCTCGCGTCCGAGGCCGCTGCGCTTCACGCCGCCGAACGGAGCCTCGAGATGCACGCTGCTGCCGCTGTTGATGGAGAGATTGCCGGTCTCGAATGCGCGTGCAACGCGCATCGCGCGGCCGATGTCGCGCGTCCAGATCGAGCCGGAAAGGCCGTACGCCGAATCGTTCGCAAGCTCGAGCGCCTGCGCTTCGTCGGTGAACGGCATCATCGCCACGACCGGCCCGAAGATCTCTTCGCGCACGATGGTCATGTCGGGTTTCGCGTCGAGAAACACCGTCGGCCCGAGCTGCGCGTATTCGCTCGCATTGCCTCCGCACGCGAGCGTCGCCCCCTCGGAGCGTCCCCGTTCGATGTACTTCATGACGCGCTCGCGATGCGCGGCGGTGACGAGCGGCCCCATTTCCGTTTCTTCGGATAATGGATCGCCGACTTTGATTTTGCTGAACGCGTCGACG
>DASVUA010000387.1:0-17159 GCA_036387295.1 Thermoanaerobaculia bacterium
AGTGGATGAACGACGCGCGCGCGTCCTGGAGCCGTTCGGTCGCACGCGCGATCATGTTCTCGGAGATGTCGAGTCCGACGGCGCGCGTGATCGGATACTTTTCGAGCATCGCCTGCATGATCCAGCCGACGCCGCTCCCGAACTCCAGCGTCCACTCCCCTTGCTGCGGCCGCGCCTGCGGATAGGTCTCCTCGAACAGCAACTCGCGATACGTCCGGGCGCGGTCGATCAACAGTTCGATCGGCGCGCCGTCGTGGATGCGCGCGTTGAGGCTCTCGAGGCTCTCCTCGACCTTCCAGGTATCGCCGTAGCGGTGCACACCAGCAGATGGTTCCTTCATGATCACGAATATACGTGGCGTCGCGCGCGTGCGTCGCTCACCGCTTGAATGCGTTCACCACCGCCGCGACGCGGCGAGCATCCACGACTCCATCGGTCTTCAGCGACGTCCCGACGATGACGCCATCCGCGTCCGCAAACTCGGCCGCGTTCTCCGCCGTCAGTCCGCTGCCGAGCAACAACGGCGCGTCGATCGTGTCGCGCAGCTCGCGCAGGCGCGAAGGATCGGCAGCCGCGCCGGTTTCGCTGCCGGTGACGATGATCGCGTCGGCGAGTCCGCGCAGGCGCAGGTCTTTCGCCGATGACTCGCCGAGCTGCGTGGCGTGCTTGACGAGGTGATCGGCGAAGATCAGGACGTCGGGCGCGAGCGCCGCCCGCTTCCGCAGCGTCGCGTACGCATCCCCTTCGATGATCCCCTGATCGGTGACCGCGGCACCGGTGTGCACGTTCACCCGGATGAACGACGCGCCGGTTGCGGCGGCGATGGCGAGCGCCGACTGCGCGTCGTTGCGCAGCACGTTGACGCCGAACGGCAGCTCCACTTCGCGCACGACTTCCACGATGACGCGCGTCATCGCGGCGATGGTCTCCGCGTCGACGCGACCGCGCGTGAACGGACGATCGCCGTAGTTTTCGATTGCAAACCCGTCGCATCCGCCGTCGCGAATGGCACGCGCGTCGGCGAGCGCGCGCTCGAGCACCTCGTCGAAGGACGTGAAGAGCGGCGCGCCGGGCAGCGCTCCGAGGTGGATCATCCCGAAGACGGCGCGAGGTGCGAAACGGGAAGCGAAGGCAGCGCGTGTGAGCATGACGTGGGCGAAAGTTATACTCCACGCCGCATGTCGGACCTGAAGCTCTACAACACGTTGTCGCGCGAAAAAGAGACGTTCATCCCCCTCCGCCCCGGCGAGGCGCGGATGTACTCGTGCGGTCCGACGGTCTACAACCACCCGCACATCGGCAACCTCCGGACGTTTCTCTGGAGCGACCTGCTGCGCCGCTATCTCGAATACCGCGGCCTCAAAGTCACGCAGGTCATGAACATCACGGACGTCGAGGACAAGATCATCCGCAATGCAAATGCGGCCGGTCAGGACATCGAGACGTACGTCGCGCCGTACATCGTTGCTTTTCACGAGTCGCTGGCGAAACTGCGCGTGAAGCCGGCCGATCACTATCCGCGCGCCACCGAGTTCATCCCGCAGATGGTCTCGCTCGTCCAGCAGCTCGCGGCGAACGGCCACACGTACGAGGCCGAAGGCTCGACGTACTTTCGCGTCGGCACGCTCGCCGATTACGGCAAGCTCTCGAAAGTCGAGATCGACGCCGCCAGTGAGTTCAGCCGCATCGAAGCGGACGAATACGAGAAAGAATCGGCGCGCGATTTCGTGCTCTGGAAGTCGAAGAAAGAAAACGAGCCTTCGTGGACGACCGATATCGGCGAAGGGCGTCCGGGATGGCACCTCGAGTGCTCCGCGATGGCGATGGAGCTCCTCGGCGAGTCGTTCGACATCCATACCGGCGCCGTCGATCTCATCTTCCCGCATCACGAGAACGAGATCGCACAGAGCGAAGGAGCGACCGGCAAGCTGTTCGTCCGCTACTGGGTGCATGGCGAGCACCTCAACATCGACCAGCAGAAAATGTCGAAATCGCTGGGCAACATCTACAGGCTGAGCGAAATCGAAGAGATGGGATACGACCCGCTCACGCTTCGTTACGCGCTGCTGTCGGTGCCGCATCGCACGAAGCTCAATTTCACGACGCAGTCGCTCGACGACGCAAAGAGCGCCATTGCACGCATCGAATCGTTTCTCCTGCGGCTCGAGGACGTCGTCAAGTCCGGCCCCCAGGACGCCGCCCACGCGGACGAGGAAGGCGATGCGCTCATCGGCAAGTTCCTGGGCGAGTTTCAGGAAGCGATGGACGACGATCTCAATACCGCCGGCGCGCTGGGCGCGCTCTTCACGCTGATCCGCGATGCAAACAGCGCCATCGACGCCGGCCGCATCTCCTCGGGCGACGCGAACGGCATCAAGTCCGCGCTTCTGAAGATCGACCCCGTCTTCGACATCTTCCCGAAACGCGATGAGAATCTCGACGCCGATATCGAAGCTCTCATCGCCGCCCGCAACGCCGCCCGCAAATCCCGGAACTTCGCCGAATCCGACCGCCTGCGCGACGAGCTCATTGCACGCGGCATCCTGCTCGAAGACACGCCGGCCGGGACACGGTGGCGGCGGAAGTGAAGTGCAATTGAAAATTGGAAATTGAAAATTGAAAAAGATGAACGCGCAATTTAGAGCGAGCGTGCAACGCTCAATTCCGATTTTTCAATTTTCAATTCTCAATTTTCAATTCCTGCCACGTGCAACCGCAGGACAAGCCCCCCAATGATCGCCTACCTCGAAGGAACACTGAAGCAGCTCGACGCCACGCGCGCGCTGGTGCTCACGACCGGCGTTGGGTATGAAGTCCATATCTCCCTTTCCACCTATTACAAGCTGGAAGGAAAGCGCGATGTTGCGATGGAGATTTACACGCACGTCCGTGAAGATGCGCTGTCGCTGTACGGCTTTGCCACCGGCGAGGAAAAGTACGCGTTCGAGAAACTGATCTCGATCTCCGGAATCGGCCCGACGCTCGCGCAGAAAATCCTTTCCGGCATCGACGCGGCCGACCTCGCGGACGCCACTGCACGCAATGACGTGCGCAAGCTCTCATCGATCCCCGGCGTCGGCAAGAAAACCGCGGAGCGCATCTGTCTCGAGCTGCGCGACAAGCTCGCAATGCCGGTCACTGAAACACCGGCCGCACCGACGCGGCTTTCGGTCGACGACGACGTGCAGTCCGCGCTCGTCAATCTCGGCTACCGCGCAAAAGACGCCGAGATCGGCGTCAATCAGGCGCGCCAGGAGCTCGGCGGCGAGGCGGAATTCTCAGCCGTATTGAAGCGCGCATTGCGTTACCTCACGAAATAAGGTGGAGCGGCGGGCTCTCAGCCCGCCGACCGTTCAAGAGACACCGGCGGCCTCAGAGCCCGCCGCTCCACACAGCACGAAAGGCGGCGCGTGTGTTCACCATCCCCGATTTCTTCGATGCCGCGACCCGTGCGCAATTGCTCGCGGAATTGCGCGCCGCCACAGTGACGGACGCGACGGTTTACGGCGGCGCGCAGAGCGTCGACCTGCGCGTGAGGCGGACCAAGCACGTCAGCGTTTCGGACGCGACGCGCGCACTGGTCATTCGCAAGCTCGAGGAGCAGAGAGCAGCGCTCGCGCGGCATTTCGAGCAGAGCGTCGATGAGATCGAAACGCCGCAGTTTCTACGCTATACGGCAGGCGATTTCTTTGTCGCGCATCAGGACGGCAACACCCCGCTCATTCGCGACGAAACGCGGTTTCGCAAGATCTCGATTGTGATTTTCATCAGCCCGCCCGGCGATTACGAGGGCGGCGAGCTCTTATTGCACGGCAGGTATCCCGATTATGAACTGCGCGAGCGCGCGCCGGCCGACAGCGGGACTCTCATCGCCTTCCGCGCCGAGACGACGCATGAAGTGACGCCGCTGACGGCCGGCGAGCGCTACACGATCGTGTCGTGGTATCGCCTCAATTCCACGCCGTGACCGGAAGCGCCGCGCGCAATCACATCGTCTGATCGGGATGGGTCGACGCGGTTCCGCGATTGCGCGCAGCGTCGACGCTCCACATACCGGCGCCATGCGCGGCGATGTACAGAAAGAGGAAGCAGTACAGCACCGCCAGTTCTCCCTGATTGAGCACCGGCCAGAAATTCTGCCGCGCGTGGCCGATGAAATACGCGGCGGCCATGAGGCCGGAGGAGATGAACGCGGCGATGCCGGTAAAGAGGCCGATCGCAATGAGCAGCCCGCCCACGAGCTCGATGACGCCGGCCACTTTGATCATTGCCGCCGCGGCCGGCTCGCTCCCTCCCGGCCAGCCGAACAGCTTCTGTGCACCGTGTAACGCGAACATGAGCCCGGCAACGATCCTCAGTACTGCAAACAGCTGAGGTGCAAAACGTCCCATCACAGTTTTCATGCGCTGCAAACCAGCAAATGCCGTGCTCAGCGACAAACCGGGTTCGATTTTTGTAATTGGTCACAACCGTAACATGGAGGAGATGGCTCAAATGAAAAGAACACAGGTAGTTGCAATCTCAGTTTTTTGCCTTGCGCTGGGTGCATGCGCCTCGACGAACAATGACAACGGCATGGCGGGCAGCGATCCCGGCATGACGAGCGGGACGGCGAGCGGCACGACGAGCGGCACGACGAGCGGGACAGCGTCGACGAGCGACGCGACCATGGGAAGCGGAACGCAGTCGGGCACGTCCGGGAGCTCGGACACCTGGAACAACACCAGCGGCAGCAACAGCGGCAGCAACACCAGCGGCACGATGAGCGGCACGGGGTCGACCGGCTCCGGCACGATGTCGGGCACCGGCTCGACCAACAACACCGGCTCGTCGAACAACTGGAACAACACCAGCGGCACGACCGGCAACACGTCCGGCTCCATGAGCGGCAGCACCGGCACGACCGGCAGCACCGGCACGACGGGCACGGGCACGACGTCGGGCACGACCGGCAGCACCGGTCACGACATGCACGGCACGCACAGCGGCACGATGTCCGGAACGGGCTCGACCAGCGGCTCCATGAGCGGCACCGGAACGGGGACGATGTCCGGCACCACCGGCAACAACTTCAGCGGCACCACCAGCACGACCAGCGTCAGCGGCACGAGCGGGACCGGCACCACCGGCGCGACCGACAACACCGCGACGATGGCCGGCAGCGGCACGGTCTCCGGCACGACCACGAACAACACCACCGATCAGACGTGGAACACGACCGGCACCACCGGCACGAACAGCAACAGCGGCACGAACAGCAACACCGGCACGATGACCTCCGGCTCGCAGGGGACGTCCGGCAGCGGCACGGGCACGATGAGCGGCACCGGTACGATGAGCGGCACGACCGGCAACAACACCGGCAGCACCTCGACCCGCAGCACCACCACCACGCGCAGCACGTCCGCCTCGACCGGCACGCGCTCGAACCTCAACAACAACAACAACAACAACAATACGAACAACACGAACAACAACTCGGGCACGATGACCAGCGGCTCGACGATGAACGATGACGACGACACCGCGACGACCGGCACCCGCACGCGGATGCGCAAGGATTAAACTCTCCTGACGCAGGACGAAGCGGCGTGCGGAATGCACGCCGCTTCGTGTCTCGCGCGTTGCAGGCGCGGGCAACAACCACGCAGACGCGCAACGCATCCTCCCTATGCGACGCACCTCGATCCTCGCCACACTCCTTTTCCTCGCGCTCGGCGCGAGCGCGGCAGACACCACCGACGTGCTGCTGGCGAACGCGTGGCCCGCGGCGAATCTCGCCGGACTCGAGGAGATCGGCACCGGCGTCGGCATCGTCTTCACCCCTGACCTCAGCGTCAAGAACAACTGCCACTTCTTCGAGGCGCTCGGCTTCGCCTGTTTCGAGAGCGCCGACTGGCTCGAGATCGTCACCGGCATTCACGCGTACAACATCGAGCATCCAGGGCGGCGCATCCGCACGCTCATCCTTGAAACGCACGGCACGAACGGCAACGGCCTCAAAGTGCAGACAGGCAAACAGCCCGGCGACGACCGCTCGTACATCTCGGTCGCCGCGCTGCAGGAGATGGTCGAACCGGTCGGCGTCCGTTACGTGATCCTCAGCGCGTGCAACTCCGGGCGTCTGCTGCGGCCGTCGATCTATCGCAAGCTCGATCCGAACAACGGCGACAAGCTTTTCCTCCCCGCGACGCGCGGCATCGTCGACGCGAGCGACGAGTTCGACGCGAAACGGACGACCGTCACCGTCATCACCCCCGCCAGCAGCCACATCGAAACGACGCTGGTCGGCTCGATGCGCGAGCTCGCGCCGGAAACGCGTACCGCGCTCGAAGCGGCGGCGGCGAAACGCGGCTTCGAGCTGCCGAAACAGTTCGCGGTTTCGGAGATGCTGATCCAGATGCTGCTTCGCGATCCCGCGCTCGAGCTGCGCACCGGCGCGCATGTCGAGGAGCTGTCGAAAGTCCAGACCACTGCCGAGGCGAGCGAGCGTATGTTCAAGGCCTTCGTCGAGCATCTCGAAGTGCTCGCCGCGCCCCGAATCGCACCAGCAGCAAAGAGCGCCGCCGCGCATTGACTCTTATTTGCGCCGCTCGCAAAACGGCAGGCTGTGCGGTTTGCGTATGGCGTGTATATTGCTGAGTCTCGGGCAAGGATGACGCGGGCCGAAGACGACCATTCCGAGAGACCTTCTCCCGTGGCGCGCGTCAACCGGTGCCCTAACGACGAGCACGAAAGAGAAGAGTGAATGAGTAGAGCTGTGCTGATCACCGGCGGTGCGGGATTCATCGGTTCGCATCTCGCCGATGCACTCCTGCAGCAAGGCCACCGGGTACGCGTCCTCGACAATCTCGATCCCCAGGTTCACGGCGAAGACGCACGCCGCCCCGACTACCTCGACGCCGAAGTCGAACTGATGGTCGGTGACGTCCGCGATGCGGATGCTGTTGCGAAAGCACTCGACGGAATCGACAGCGTGTTTCACTTCGCCGCGAAAGTCGGCGTCGGCCAGTCGATGTACGCGGTCGACAATTACACGGACGTCAATAATCGCGGCACCGCGGTGCTGCTCGAAGCGCTGATCAAAAAGCCGGTCGAACGGCTCGTCGTCGCCTCATCGATGAGTCTTTATGGCGAAGGCCTTTACCGCGATGCCGACGGCAACGTCGCCGCGGGACAGGAACGCTCGCTGGAACGGGTGAAACGGCGCCAGTGGGAAGTGACCGATGCGAACGGCAACGAGCTCACTCCCGTCCCCACTCCCGAAACGAAACCGCCGGCGCTCTCGTCGGTGTACGCGCTGTCGAAATACGATCAGGAACGCCTCTGCCTCCTCATTGGACGCGCCTATAACATTCCGACCGTCGCACTGCGCTTCTTCAATGTCTACGGCACACGCCAGGCACTGTCGAATCCCTACACCGGAGTGCTCGCGATCTTCGCCTCGCGCCTGCTGAACAACAGCGCGCCGCTCGTCAATGAAGACGGCTTGCAGCGCCGCGATTTCGTGCACGTGCTCGACGTCGCACAGGCTTGCATCAAAGCGATGGAGAAAGCGCCGGAAGTGGCCGGCCAGGCATTCAACGTCGGCAGCGGCCGCAACTTCACGGTGCTCGAGATCGGCCGCCGTCTCGCCGAAGTCCTCGGCAAAGACATCGCGCCGGAAATCACCGGCAAGTACCGCATCGGCGACATCCGCCACTGCTTTGCCGACATCGCGCTCACGCGCGAAATGCTCGGCTACGAACCGAAAATGCTGCTCGAAGACTCGCTCATCGAGCTCGCGCAATGGCTGAAAGGGCAGATCGCGGTCGACCGGATCTCCGACGCGACGGCCGAGCTCAACGCACGGGGGCTGACGGTATGAGGATCGTCTCGAACGATTCTTACATCCTCATCACCGGCGGTTGCGGCTTCGTCGGAACGAACCTCGCGCACCGGTTCCTCAGCGAAGGCCATCGTGTCTGCGTGTTCGACAACCTCTCCCGTCCCGGCGTCGAGCGCAATCTCGAATGGCTGCGTCAGACGCACGGCGACAAAGTGATCGTGAAGGTCGGCGATGTGCGCGATGCCGGCGCGGTGCGCGATGCGGTCCGCCGCGCCTCGCACGTGTTCCACCTCGCCGCACAGGTTGCGGTGACGACGAGCCTCGGCGATCCGCTCGAGGATTTCGACATCAATGCGCGCGGCACGCTCCACATCCTCGAAGCGATCCGCAACAGCAGCCACAAACCGGCACTCTTCTTCACCTCGACCAACAAGGTCTACGGCGGTCTCGACGACGTCGCATTGAACGAAGAGCGCCTCCGCTACACCCCCGCGTCCGAACAGATCGCCGGGAACGGCATCTCCGAGCTGCGCGCACTCGACTTTCACAGCCCGTATGGCTGCTCGAAAGGAACGGCCGACCAGTACGTGCTCGATTACTCCCGCAGCTACGGCCTCAAAACCGTGGTCTTCCGCATGAGCTGCATTTACGGGCCGCATCAGTTCGGCACCGAAGATCAGGGCTGGGTCGCGCACTTTCTGATCCGCGCGCTCAACCGGCAGCCGATCACGATCTACGGCGACGGCAAACAGGTGCGCGACGTGCTGTTCGTCAGCGATCTCGTCGACGCGTTCCAGCTCGCGCTGAAGAACGTCGATCTCTGCTCCGGCCAGGCCTTCAACATCGGCGGCGGCGCCGGCAACACCATCAGCCTGCGCGAGCTGCTCGCCATGCTGCGCAAACTCGACGGGCGCGACGCGCGCGTCGACTGGGGCGAGTGGCGCACCGGCGATCAGAAATACTACGTCTCCGACAGCACGCGCTTTCGCGAGCTCACGAGCTGGACGCCGACCATGAGCGTGACCGAAGGGATTCGCACGCTGCGCGAATGGCTGATCGAATTCGGAGTGCCGGCACTCGTGCAGCAGGGCGACGATCATCCCGCCGCACTCGCCGCCACCGCGGCCATCCCGGCCGGCCGCGACGTGCCGGTGGTTGCCACGGCGCCGGTCACGGAGTAACGGCTCATGAAAGCCGCGGTCATTGCATCCTCTCGCACCCTCGAGGTGGTCAGCGCTCCCCTGCCCGAGCCTGGCGCGAACGAGCTTCGCGTCCGCCTCGAAGGTTGCGGCGTCTGCGCCTCGAGCCTCCCGGTCTGGGAAGGCCGCGAATGGTTCAAGTACCCCATCGACGCCGGGTCGCCCGGGCATGAAGGATGGGGCGTGGTCGACAAGGTCGGCGACGGCGTGGAGAACGTCAAGGAAGGCGAACGCATCGCGTTTCTCTCCAATCGCGCGTTCGCCGAATACGACCTCACGAAAAGCGATTCATTCGTCCGCCTCCCCGACCAGCTCGCCGGCCGCACCTTTCCCGGCGAAGCGATCGGTTGCGCGATGAACATCTTCCGCCGCTCCGACATCGAAGCCGGCCAGACGGTCGCGATCATCGGCGCCGGGTTCCTCGGCAATCTCCTCATCCAGCTCGCGAAAAGCGCCGGCGCAACGGTCGTCGCGATCTCCCGCCGCGAAGCAGCGCGCGAGCTCGCAACGCAATGCGGCGCCGACGAAACGATCGCCATGAACGATCACTGGGAGATCGTCGGCCGGATGAAAGAACTGACGCAGCAGCGCGGCGCCGAGCGTGTCATCGAATGCGTCGGCTCACAGTGGCCGCTCGACATCGCGAACGACATCATCGGCGAGCGCGGGCGCCTCGTCATCGCCGGCTATCACCAGGACGGGCCGCGCCAGGTCAACATGCAGAACTGGAACTGGCTCGGCATCGACGTCGTCAACGCACACGAGCGCAGCCCGCGGAACTACGTGCGCGGCATGCAGGACGCGGTCGACGCAGTGCTCAGCGGCCGCATCGATCCGGCTCCGCTCCTCACCCACACCTACAGCCTCGAGCAGCTCGATCGCGCCCTCACCGACATCGAGGAGCGTCCCGACAATTTCGTGAAGGGAACGGTCCTCTTTTGACAGCGATCGCCACTATCCCTCGCCTCGCCTTCGCAGGTCTCGGATGGATCGGTCGTCATCGCATGAACGCGATCGTCGAAGCGGGCGCCGGCGAGGCGACGTACACCTGCGACGTCGACACCGAGCTTTCGTTCGAAGACCTGCTCGCGAGCGACGCCGACGCGATCGTCATCGCCACTCCGAGCGCCATGCACGCCGAACAATCGATCGCGGCGCTCGAGCGCGGCAAAGCGGTGTTCTGCCAGAAGCCGCTCGGCCGCAGTGCAGACGAAACGCGCCGCGTGGTCGATGCCGCGCGCGCCAACGATCGCCTCCTCGGCGTCGATCTGTCGTATCGCTTCACCGACGCCATGGTGGCGGTGAAGAAGCTGATCGACGAGCAGACGATCGGCGACGTCTATGCGATCGATCTCGTCTTCCACAACGCGTACGGCCCCGATAAACCGTGGTTCTACGACAAGAGCCTTTCCGGCGGCGGCTGCATCATCGACCTCGGCATTCACCTCGTCGACATGGCGCTCTGGACGCTTGGCTTTCCGAACGTCGAGCGCACCACCGCGCGCCTCTTCCATCACGGCGGCCACTCGGTGGAAGACTACGCCGTGGCGATGATGGATCTCTCGAACGGCGCGGCGTTGCAGCTCGCCTGCTCGTGGAATCTCAGCGCCGGCCGCGAGGCGGTGATCGGCGCCACGTTTTACGGCGCGCACGGCGCCGCCGCGTTCCGCAACGTGAACGGCTCGTTCTACGACTTTGTCGCCGAGCATTACCAGAAAACACAAACCACGCAGCTCACGCAGCCCGGCGACCCGTGGGGCGGCCGCGCCGCCGTCGATTTCGCGCGCCGCCTCGCGCAAAGCAACGCGTTCGACCCGGCGGTGGAGCACGTCATCGACGTCGCAGAAGCGCTCGACGCCATGTACCGGAGCGCGCGATGAGTTGGGGCGTGCGATGAATCAGCGTGCGTCCCGAACGATCCGCGCACTTACCACCCGTGTCATCCTGAGCGAAGCGAAGGACCTTCCAGCACGCAACGGAGAAGGTCCTTCGCCGTCTACGCGGCTCAGGATGACACGACGGGCGCGGCTCACAACGATACGAGAGGCGCGCCTCGAAATCACACGCGCACCGCACCTACGGAGCGCGTCATGAACGTCCTCATGACCGCCGACACCGTCGGCGGCGTCTGGACGTACGCGATGGAGCTCACGCGCGCGCTGCCGGACGTCGGCTTTACGCTCGCGACCATGGGGCGCAAGGCGAGCGAAGGACAACGCGCCGAAGTGGCGCCGAACGTCACGCTCATCGAGAGCGAGTACAAGCTCGAATGGCAGGACGATCCGTGGCGCGACGTCGACGCATCGGGCCAATGGCTGCTCGAGCTCGAGGCGCAAACGAATCCCGATTTCGTGCATCTCAACGGCTATTCGCACGGCGCGCTCCCCTTTCGCGCGCCGAAGCTCGTGGTGGCGCATTCGTGCGTGATGTCGTGGTGGCGCGCGGTGAAACAGGAAGACGCGCCGTCCGAATGGAACACCTACCGCGAGCGGGTCGAACAAGGCCTCGGCGGCGCGCACATGGTTGCCGCTCCGAGCGCCTGGATGCTGGCGACGCTCGACGAGCACTATCGCCTCACCGCCCCGCGCCGCCTCATCTACAACGGCCGCAACTTCATCCCGTCGACCGGCCACGCCCATCGCGCGTCGGTATTTGCGGCCGGCCGCCTGTGGGACGAAGCGAAGAACCTGCGTGCCGTCGTCGAGTCGGCGCCGATGATCGACTGGCCGGTGCGCATGGCGGGCGACGGCGGGGCCGACGCGAAAAACGTGACGTATCTCGGCTGGCTCGAGCCGCTCGCGCTGGCCCGCGCATACGGCGAGAGCGCGATCTATCTCTTTCCCGCGCTCTACGAACCGTTCGGCCTTTCGGTGCTCGAAGCGGCTCTCTCCGGCTGCGCCCTCATCCTCGGCGACATCCCGTCGCTGCGCGAGATCTGGCGTGACGCCGCCGTCTTCGTGCCGCCGCGCGATCCACAAACCATCGCGCGCATCACGAACGAGGTCATCGGGAACGACCGGTTCCGGCACGAGCTCGGACAGCGAGCGCAGAAACGAGCGAAGGAGTTCTCGGTGGCGAGAATGGCAAACGGCTATCGCGAGACATACGAGGAGGCGGCGTGAAGTTCGTCCTCTTCTACCACTCGCTCGTTTCAGACTGGAATCACGGCAACGCCCATTTTCTGCGCGGCATCGTCACCGAGCTGCTCGACCGCGGCCACCTCGTCGACGTGTACGAGCCGAAGAATGGGTGGAGCGTCGAGAACCTCGTGCGCGATCACGGCACCGCGCCGCTCGACGAGTTCCGCCGCACCTTCCCGCAGCTCGATTCCGAGTCTTACACGCTCGACGCGCTCGATCTCGACCAGGTGCTCGACGGCGCCGACGTCGTCATCGTGCACGAGTGGTCCGATCACGAGCTGGTGCGCCGCGTCGGCGAGCATCGCAATCGCGCGCGCAACTACTGCCTCTTCTTTCACGACACACATCATCGCGCGGCGACGCAGCCGGAACAGATGGCAGCCTACGACCTCCATCATTACGACGGCGTGCTCGCGTACGGCAACGTCATTCGCGAGCTCTACCTCGAAAAAGG
Source organism: Thermoanaerobaculia bacterium (assembly GCA_036387295.1). Taxonomy (GTDB): domain Bacteria; phylum Acidobacteriota; class Thermoanaerobaculia; order Gp7-AA8; family Gp7-AA8; genus QHVT01. The sequence goes on from DASVUA010000387.1 coordinate 12,622, forward strand.
ATGGGCGCAGCGCGCCTGGACGTGGCACGAAGCGGCCGACACGCGCGTCTTCCATCCGCGCCCGCACGACGAGCCGGAAGGAGACGTCGTGTGGGTCGGTAACTGGGGCGACGACGAACGGACGGCCGAGCTGCACGAGTTCCTCATCGATCCGGTACGCGAGCTCGCCCTCCGCGCACGCGTGCACGGCGTGCGCTATCCGGACGACGCGGTCGAATCGCTGCGCAGCGCGAACATCGAATATGCCGGCTGGCTCGCGAACTGGCGCGCGCCGGAAGTGTTCTCGCGCTATCGCCTCACGGTGCACGTGCCGCGGCGGCCGTACGTCACGACGCTGCGCGGCATTCCGACCATCCGTCCGTTCGAAGCGCTGGCCAGCGGCATTCCGCTCATCTCCGCGCCGTGGGACGACGCGGAAGGGCTCTTCACGCCCGGCAGCGATTACCTCGTCGCGCGCGACGGCAACGAAATGAGAAAGCACATGCGCGACGTCACGACCGACTTTGCGCTCGCGCGCTCGCTCGTCGCGCACGGCCTGCACACGATCCAGAGCCGGCACACATGCGGCCACCGCGTCAGCGAACTGCTGTCGATCATCAAAGAAACGGGAGCACAGGGATGCGCATCGCCTTCTACGGCAGCAGTCTCGTAAGCGCCTACTGGAACGGCGCCGCGACCTATTATCGCGGCGTGATCCGCAACCTCGCGGAGCTCGGGCATCACGTCACGTTCTTCGAGCCCGACGCCTATCAACGCCAGGAAAATCGCGATCTCAAAGAAGATCCAGCATGGGCGACGGTCGTCGTCTACCAGCCGGACGGCGTCGAACGCGCGCTCGACGAAGCGCGGCACTTCGACGTGGTGGTAAAAGCGAGCGGCGTCGGCGTCAACGACGAGCTGCTCGAAAAAGCGGTGCTCGATCTTCGCCGTCCGAACCAGACCGTCATCTTCTGGGACGTCGATGCGCCGGCCACGCTCGACCGGATGAAGCACGACGCGAACGATCCGTTCCGCCCGCTCGTGCCGCAATACGATTTCGTTTTCACGTACGGCGGCGGCGATCCGGTGATCGAGAAATACCGCGCGTTCGGCGCGAAAGAGTGCATCCCGATCTACAACGCGCTCGATCCCGAGACGCATCATCCGGTGCCCGCAAAGCCGGAGCTCGAGGCCGATCTTTCGTTCCTCGGCAATCGCCTCCCCGATCGGGAGGCGCGCGTCGAAGAATTCTTCCTCCGCGCGGCGGAGCTCCTTCCCAATCGCCGGTTTCTCCTCGGCGGCTCCGGCTGGGGCGACAAGCCACTCCCCGATTCGGTGCGCTACATCGGCCACGTTTTCACCGGCGATCACAACGCCTTCAACTGCACGCCGCGCACGGTGCTGAACATCTCGCGCGATTCGATGGCCTCGAACGGCTGGTCGCCCGCCACGCGCGTCTTCGAAGCCGCCGGCGCGGCGGCCTGCGTCATCACCGATGCCTGGGAAGGGATCGACTACTTTCTCGAGCCTGAAGAAGAAGTGCTCGTCGCGCGCGACGGCGCCGAAGTCGCGGCGATCGTCGACACGCTCGACGCGGATCGCGCGAAGCGCATCGGTGAAGCGGCGATGAAACGCGTGCTCGCCGAGCACACCTACGCTCATCGCGCTCGACAGGTGATGGAAATCCTCGGCTCGCGCGCGTCCCGGCAGGGCCGCTCCGACGCCGCCGCACTCGCTACCCCCAACCCGCAACTCGCAACTTCGTCATGAACATCGTCATCCTCGGACTCTCCATCACTTCGAGCTGGGGCAACGGCCACGCGACCACGTTCCGCGGCCTCGTGCGCGAGCTCGCCGCGCGCGGGCACGACGTGCTCTTCCTCGAGCGCGACGTGCCGTGGTACGCCGACAATCGCGATCTTCCCGATCCGCCGTACTGCACGACCCGGCTCTATCGCGGCATCGCGCAGCTCAAGCACCGCTACGCCCGCCATGTGCGCGAGGCCGATCTCGTCATCGTCGGCTCCTATGTGCCGGACGGCGTCGTGGTCGGTGAATGGGTGACGGAGATCGCGGAAGGCGTCACCGCGTTCTACGACATCGACACGCCCATCACGCTCGCGAAACTCGCCAAGGGCGATTTCGAATACCTCTCGCCGCACCTCATTCCGCGCTACGACATGTACCTCTCGTTCACCGGCGGCCCGACCTTGCGGCGCATCGAGAAAAAGTACGGCTCCCCGATGGCGCGCGCGCTCTATTGCTCGTTCGATCCCGAGCACTACTTTCCGGCAAAGCAGCGCATCAAATGGGATCTCGGCTACCTCGGCACCTACAGCGACGATCGCCAGCCGACGGTCGAACGTTTGCTCATCGAGCCGGCGAAGAAAAAGCGCGACGGCAAGTTCATCGTCGCGGGGCCTCAATATCCGGCCGACATCGAATGGCCGCGCAACGTGAAGCGCATCGAACATCTCGCGCCGCGCGATCACCGCACGTTCTATAACGCGCAACGCTTCGCGCTGAACGTCACGCGCGCCGAGATGATCCGCGCCGGCTGGTCGCCCAGCGTGCGCCTCTTCGAAGCCGCCGCGTGCGCGGTGCCGATCATCAGCGACTGGTGGGACGGCCTCGACTCCCTCTTCGAGCCCGACCGCGAAATCCTCATCGCCGAATCGAGCGCCGACGTGCTCCGCTACCTCCGCATGTCGGACGACGACCGCAAACGAATCGGCACCCGCGCCCGCACCCGCGTCCTCGAAGAGCACACCGCCGCCCATCGCGCCGAGGAAGTGGAAGCGTATGTAGAGGAAGCGCTGGCGGTCGAACGGAAAGCGCAGGCGTCATAAACGCGGCGAGAACGGCCGCCTCGCCTTCAGCGGTTGACTTCTATGGGATAACGCCATAAGTTGCAGCGTGTCATGGTGCTCCTGCTCTGCTGTTTTGCCACGGTCTCGCTCCTCGGCCGGACCTTCGAAAGCGGCGGGCCGCGATCGAACAACAACGACGACACCTGCGACATCGGGCTGTTTCCCGCCGCCACGCTCCTCCTGCCGCACTTTGACGTCGACATGAACAACGCGACTGGTCAGGGTGAGACGACGGTCTTCTCGGTGACCAACGTTTCGACGTACGAGCAGATCGCGCTCGTGACGCTGTGGACGGACGCCGCGTTTCCGCTCTTGTCGTTCAACATCTATCTCACCGGATACGACACGCAGAGCATCAATCTCTACGACGTCATCGTTCTCGGCCAGATGGCGCCGCCGCGCGGCACAGGCGTCGATGAATCGAATCGAGGCGACTTTTCTCGCGAGAATGCCGCGCGCAACACCTCGACGTGCCGCTCGCTGCCACACCAGATCCCGGCGATCTACCAGACGCGCATGCGCGAAGCATTCACGCGCGGCCGCGTGCCGGCGTTCGGCGATGAGCCGGCGTGCGAGACCGTCGGGCGTGCGCACCCGAACGGACACGCGATCGGCTACGTGACGATCGACGTCGTCTCGACCTGCACGCCGCTCACGCCGAGCGACCCGCGGTACTTCAGCGAAGCGATCGCGTTCGACAACGTGCTCACAGGCGAGTACATGCAGGTGAATCGCGCGACGCACTCGTCCGAGGGAAATCCGATGGTGCATATCCGCGCGATCCCGGAAGGCGAGAGCGCGGCGACGCGCGCGACGCTCGCACAATACGTCTCCAATTTCCCGAGCACGTTTTACGGACGCTTGACCGGCACGAGCAAACGCGACGGACGTCAGCCGCTGCCGTCTCGGTTCGCGACGCGCTGGATGCAGGGTGGTCCCGGCGAGTTCCAGACCGAGCTCACACTCTGGCGCGAACCGCTGACCGTTACGACGCCGTCGTGCGCGGCGTACGGCCACAACCGCGCGCAGCGCACAACCGAGTACGTCGTGTTCGATGAAGACGAGAACGCGCAGGCGGCTGCATACATCGCCGCTCCCGACGCCGATTTTCCGGTGCCGCAGAACGTCGTCACCAGCACGATGCGCCTCGGATTCCGCGACAGCGAATTGCCCGAACCGGAGCCCGACGCGGTCGCCGGCTGGGTCTACGTGAACCTCGACGATCCGACCGGCCAACCGACCGGCTACGCACCACGACAGGGCTGGATCACGACGTCGCTGCGCGCCGAAGGACGCTATTCGGTCGGCGTCGACGCGATTGCCATGGGCAACGGCTGCTCGCCGAACGAGCGCTCCGAGATCGGATTCGGCAACGTCCCGCTCGGCCCGTCCGCGCACGTCAATCCCTGAGAACACGCCTCCTCGCACCGGTCGTCACCGCGACCGCCGCGCGCGCCGAGCAATTCGCGCGCGGCGGTCCGCTCACAACGGCTTCATCATCGGCGCTGACGGTGTAGCATCGCGGGGTGACGTCCGAGCTCGACCGCGAGATCTTCGCCATTCAACGGCCCGCGAGGGAGCTGATGACGTATTACGTCCTCAGCTCTTTCCTCCTCGGGCCGTTCTTCTTCATCCCGCTCATCTATCTGCATTTTCGATATCAATCGATGCGGTACGAGTTCGATGAAG